>NZ_JBGUAZ010000009.1 GCF_041821085.1 Natrinema sp. HArc-T2
ACACCTCATTTCCTGAGTGTGTGAACCGTCTCGGAGTCAAGCCTCGAGGCACCCACCGTGCTTATTTATAGAGATCTGTGTAGATGCTATGGGTCAGATGACCGTGGAGCTCTCGCTAGAAATGCAGACCGCCTACAGACAGCACACAGACACACCTCATTTCCTGAGAGTTCAACCACGAATCCGAGACTAGATCCGTTCAAAACTAGCTACAATACAAAAACAATCAACCTTCTAATATGAACTTGTTCCCAGTGCGGATACTGTTCTTAAGCTTATAACTTATAGTTTTCCCTCCTCTAGATATGTTTTGAGAAACTCCGCCCCACTTCAACAACAACTCTCAGGAAATGAGGTGTGTGACTGTCCTTGGTCTCAGGAAGCTCAGGAACTCTCAGGAAACTCGGGAAACAAGGGGGTTTATGATCCTTCAGTTGATTTAACTTATTCATGGGCCTTGAACCTTTCACGGCAGAAGACCCAATCTTCCTTGACGAAGACGTGCTTAGGGACAGCCACAAACCAGAGGATCTGATAGCACGAGACCGTGAACTCGAGGAATACCAAGCAGCCCTCAAGCCCGTAATCAAAGGTGCAAGGCCTCGAAACATCTTCCTCTACGGCCAAACAGGAGTCGGAAAGACAGTCGCCACGGAGATGATAATGGATCGTCTCCGCAAAGATCAAGAAAACTACGATAATCTTGATATCCACGTAGTCCACGTCGTCTGCAAAAATCTAAATAGCTCATACCAAGTTGCTGTCAAACTGGTGAACGAGTTCCGAGACACCAGCAATAAAATTCCTACCACAGGCTATCCTCCAGATACAATCTACGAGTTTCTCTGGGAACACCTACAAGAAATCGACTCCACACACGTCCTCTTCGTACTAGACGAAGTCGACGCAATAGGAAACGATGACGACATTCTCTACGAACTTCCTCGATGCAACGACAACGGAAACGTCCCAGTAGAAGAAACCAAAGTTGGCGTAATCGGAATCTCTAATAAATTCACGTTCAGAGACAATCTTTCCGCACGAGTCAAAGATTCACTGTGTGACGAAGAGATCCACTTCCCTCCTTACGATGCTAACCAGCTCCGCAACATTCTGTACCAGCGAGCGGAAAACGCATTTGTTGACGGTGTCTTAGAAGATGATGTAGTCCCACTAGCCGCAGCATTTGCCGGGCAAGAATCCGGAAGCGCCCGTCAAGCACTCAAACTCTTATTCAAAGCTGGTGACATTGCGCGCAGTCGAGATCTTAAGGAGGTCAAGGAAGAACATATCCGTGAAGCAGAGCCGAAAGTCAAAGAATCGCAGGTCAGAAACGAACTTGAGTCCGTCCCGACTCAAAGCCACTTGACACTGTATGCCTTGCTAACGTTGGAGAAGCAAGACAGTTTGCCGGCTAAAAGCAGTGATATCTACGATGTTTACGAGATCGCAGCGAATAGGATTGATACTGACGTGAAAACTGATAGAACCATCCGTGATCGGCTCAGTCAATTAAAGCTGAAAGGTTTTCTCGACGTGGAGGAGCACAACGAAGGGCCGAAAGGCGGCAGCTACTATCTCTACGAGTTCGGCGACATCCGGCCAAATATGGTGGAAGAAGTTCTACGGGACGTAGACCGGCTAGATGATTTATTCCAAACTGAAATCACTAACTACTGAGTTTAAATACAGAATATAATTAAGAAAATTCGAACTCCCGTGAAGAGTGGGAAAAGATGGGGACTGTTGTCCTGTCTCGATTTTAGATGTTCACACAGTTACAGCCCCGATTTATTTTCGATGAATCCAGACCCTCTCAAACACTCGTGAAATCTGGGGGGGGGTAGGTAAGTGAGTTAACCAGATGACGGCTACAAACATGTTCGCCATATCGACCTCAAGATCCGCATGGGGCTTGTCCTTGTGCCGAATGAAATACTCAGCCACTGACTATTGAACAACCGACTCCAGACGGTTTGTATCCCCCGAAAGGGGTGCGGGGGCTCGAAGGGAGCCCACCGCAGTAACCCATGAGACAAAGAGAGACAGCAATCGCGTCGACAGCCACTGAAACAACTCAGCTCCTGAAGCGAGGGATCGCCAGATGACTGACCGCGACCGCGACGAGTGCCGAATGCCGACGTGTTCGGAGCCTGCTCGCGATCGAGCAGGATATTCTGGTCGGTTCTGTTCGGACAGCTGTGAGGTCCGCTACGAGCATCTCCAAGCAGACGCTCGAGATGCTGCAGTGGATGAAGTCGAGAATCGGTACTGATGCTCAAGCAGATCGATCACCGTGGCAAGCGTTTCACGATCGGTGACGAGGACAGTGTCGACGACGTCGCTGGTGAACGGTGTCGGCGAGCCGAATTGCTCGAACGGCAGGCTCAGCAAGAGATTCGTGAACTCGAGCGTGCGAAGGCAGTTGCTGGACCAGACAGTGCAGGTTCAGATAGTAGAGGACTCGACCGATGACACGGAACGTAGGGGGACGAAAGACACACCGTATTTCCTGAGAAAACAAGGATGAAACTCCCCCTTCATAGATAGTTGATGCCCCACGCACACAGAGTTCACTCTGCACACGGTGTGTCTCAAGTACCGAAAAGCGGTACGTCCGGTGGATCGAAGACAAAGATCAGCACCGGACAGACTGAGGGGTGGGAGTGATCGGACAATGTCGCGCGCAGCGGATCACGCGACAGGTGATATATCCGATGTCCTCATTATCAATCTCTTCCCGATTCCCAGTCAAAGGCGCACGCTGAGAGTAACACATACTCCCCCACCCCAGTGTGTCCAGTGTCTTTGATTAGAGGGAAGGAAAGGAATCCGCGTGAATCTCGCACCCCACTTCAGACACGTGAACTCGTCCGTCTATCAAGAGAACACACTGAGAGTTCCGTTCTCAAATCGAATACTCTTCTGCCAGTTCAACCAGGTCGTAGACGTGAATCCCAGTTTTGAACCAGAGCATCCGCTCGCTCGTTTCACCGAAGTCATCATTCGAGCAGTCTAACTGTTCGGAGACTGCGACAAGGAGATTCTCAGCATCTGCCTGGCGTATTTTCTTCAGTTTCGACTCGAGATACTCGGGTGTCCAGAATCCGATAATTTCGAGAATCGCTCGCCGGCCATCCGGATGCTCGATCGCGAAATCGGGGATCATCACCTCGTCACCAAGGTCAAACACATCGTTTTCGCGTAGTAACTCCCAGTCCGTGGTCGCTCGCTCCCATTTCTGGGCGAGTGTCTGCTCGAGATCGCTATCGAACTGCCTGCCAGTACTGTAGTGTGAATCGAGTCCGTCAGTGTCGTCCAGTCTGAGTTGCCGTGTCTCACCCGCTGTCTCATCGATTAGTACTGTAGCAGTCATCTCCCAGCGGTCACAGAGGGGCAATGCTGGCAGAAAATTCGCCAACCGGATGCCATACTTTTGTGATTGAGAGAACAACGACGCTGGACCGTCAAGTATGGCCTCGTAGCCACCGGCATGGTCGGTTCGTTCGACACGCTTGCCATCAGAATCGATCGGATAGATCCGATGCATCAGTCCGAAGAGTTTGACGTAGCTGAATACCGTCCCGAAATGGTCCCAGACACGGATTCGCATCTCAGTTGCGTCGTAGAGGACTGCCTGGGCGAGCGCAAGATTGTAGCGAGTGACCAGCCAGTCGACCGTCAGATCAGTGTGTTCGTACTCGCCGTCACTACTGCCAGTCAGTGTCGTCGTTGTGGTCGATTGCTCGCCAGCACCGGCATACTGGTCAGCGGTCCGCGTGCCGATCTGGACAAGTCGTTTGTTCTCCTCGAGATCAGCATACATCCCGCGGTAGCACGCTTCGAGTGAGATATCCAACTCATCAGCAACTGCACTATACACCTCTATCTTCTGTGTGTCGTCACCGAGCGTAGGCTGGCGAACAACCGGATACCGCTCGTTAGCTTTCTCGAACAAGTGCTGGCGGATCTCACGAGGCTCAACCGGAGACGTGACTTCGAACTCACACTCGTCGAGAAGCAGTTTCGCCAGTCCCTGGACGATCTTGTAGTCGGTATCCGCCACAGTGAGTTCGTCGATTGCGTCTTCGAGATCGCCTTTTGGCTCACCAAGATGGGCATCAAACAGTGCAATGAGTTGGCGTGCCGTCTCTCGATAGTTCTCATCTGTTGGATCGATAAACAGCGGCTTGATTTCATCGCCGGTGGTACGAGAGCGAGCCAGATCAGCCGTCAGCATTCGTCGTCACCCCTTGTCGGCGCTGTTGGGACACGTACGTTTCCATCGTGTCTGCCGTGATGATCTCATAGAGTCGGGCCGGTTGGCGGTCATCTGTCGGCCGGAGGATGCGTCCAAGCCGCTGGGCATACTGCCGTTTCGAAGCGCTTCCCGACAAGATGATCCCCACGTTCGCAGCGGGAACGTCAATTCCCTCGTCGAGCACCTGTGACGTGGCTAACATCGAGTACTCGCCAGTCCGAAACCGCTCGAGAATCTCGGTGCGCTCGTCCGTCTTCGTTTGATGGGTAATGCAGGGGACGATAAATTCCTGAGAGATTTCGTAGGCAAAGTCATTGTTCGCAGTGAAGATGATCGCGCGGTCGTCGTAGTGGCGTTTGAGCAGGTTGTCGAGCGTCTCGAGTTTTTTCTCTGCCGTTCGGGCGATGCGTTCGGCGCGCTGCTTGGCGATGAGTGCCCGGCGTCCCTTTGGATCATAAGACGTCCGTTTGAGGAACTCCTGATAACCCTCCTCTTTCCAGAGGTCGAACTCGTGGCTGTCGACGTAATCGCGATAGATCTGGTACTCTTCGTCGTATGTCTCCCGTTCCTCGGCCGTGAGCTCGACAGACATGTGGATGGTTTCGTACTCGCTGAGGTACTCGCCAGCGAGTTCGTCGACAGCCTCTTCATAGACAACCGGACCGATGAGATCCTTGAGGAGTTCATGCTTTCCGTCAGGCCGTTCGTAGGTAGCGGTCAGTCCCAGCCGATACGGTGCGATCGTCATTTCGGGAATCTGCCGGTAGGTCGGCGCTGGCAGGTGATGTTCCTCGTCGACGACGAGTAAGCCGAACTGGTCGCCGTATTCGTTGATGTAGCGGTAGGCACTATCGTAGGTAGTGACGGTGATTGCGGTGACCTCGTGGCTGCCGCCGCCGAGAACGCCGATCGGTTCTGTGACCTGATCGCCAAAGGCGTTGGTGAGTGTGGCGTGCCACTGATTCATCAGGTCAATCGTTGGTGTCACGACAAGCGCACTTACGCCGGCGTCAGCAATTGCTTGCAGCCCAAGAAACGTCTTCCCGCTGCCAGTCGGAAGAACGACACTCCCCTGGCGGCCGTGGTCAATCCAGGCGTTGAGGGCAGCCTGCTGGTAGTCACGTGGCTCGATGTGGAGTGCTGGCGTAAGACCGAGTTCCGGGTAGCTTCGAGCAGCATCGTAGAGAGACATAGAACGTGGTAACGCATCTTGGAGTGTTGTCTGTCCATCGCTGTCGGACCAGCCTCCAGCCCATTCGAGAAGTTCCCGATACCGATAGGCCTGCACGCGGTACTCATCAATGCGGTCATCCCACTTCGCAAAGGGGACGTCAGCAGGCGCATCATGGAGCACGAGTGTCCCGTCGTCGAATTCGATCCGCATTCGGTGCGTAGTTCCAAGGGGCCAGTCAGATTGAGTCTGTGGTTTCCAACAAGTCCTTTTCAAATTCAGTATACCATGACAATAGTTCTATCTCTACATTCAGAGATGTATAAACATCCTATAGAGGAGTGCATGTTATTACATCTAGGAAATGCAATACAGGATAATAGCCAGAAGCGGCGCCGATAGATATACCGACATGCGAATGTTGTCGGAGATTCTGGAAATAGAGGATACAGTACTCCATCTGGACTCAAGGATAAGATAGGTTTCTAACTAAAGAACCCATTACGTCCAGTTGACCCCTGAATGTCCGGAAAAGCTGTTATGGTCTATCAATCAGGCTAAGAACATCATTAAACCGATTTTCCTCAGTCAAGACATTGATCGTAGTATCCAAATCCGTGTTCAACTCCCAGTAGTACTTTGGACCGCCACGCGATCCACCACTGCGCTTCGCCCCTGAGACGACACCAATCATATCTAGATCATGGAGATGACTGCGAACCCGACGCATTGCGATCGAGTTCGTGTCGACATGAGATGTGATATCTGTGTACCGCGAGTACACCTCTGGTGTTGGCGCTGGCGTTTCATTCCCTGTTGCCAACGAAGTGAGTGCTAGCAATGCCAACTGATCCTGTATTGTTAAATCACGAATGCTCTGCGCGATGTTCATCTGCTCAACATGGTCCTCGGCCTTGCGGACATGCTCCTCACCGACCTGCGGTTCGTCGTTAAGAGCGGCGAACTCACCGGCCTTGTACAGATACCGAATCGCCTGCCGTGCCGATCCTAGATCTTGGGCAGCAAGCGCCGCTGCTAGTGCGATAGCTTCCTGCGTGACAGCACTATCGACGAACGCTTTCTCTGACCGACGGTTGAGAATGCTCCGCAGCTGATCAGCATCATACGGTGGAAAGTGGATTTCGACCTCGCATAGCGAATCCTTAGCTCGAGGGTCGAGTTCCTCGTAGAACGTCATATCGTTGCTGATTCCGATCACGGAAACGTCCATATCCTCAATATGACTGTTATCACGCGCGCGTGGCAGCTCATAGAGAATCATATCTTTGTTTCCGATGTTGTCAACTTCATCAAGGACAATAACGACAATTCCACCAATCTCTTGAAGAGCATCGTACAGCCGGGCGAATACTTTCCTCTTCGGATGACCGTTCGGGTTGTCACCAGTTAATTGTTCTACAAGATCACACGCAACCTGATACGAAGAGTGATGCCCTTTACACGTTTGAAAAATAGTAGTCAAGTTGATTCCGCTCCGCTCATCGACTTTCTCTTGCAGTTTCTCAAGGAGAAAACGTGCAGCTGCTGTTTTCCCCTGCCCGGGCTTACCGTACAGAAACGCGTTGTGAGGGGGTGCATCGTTGAGAACTGGGGAAAGAACCTCCAACCCAAGTCGTTTGAGTTGCTCTTCTCGTTCTGGAAGATCATTCGGTGTGTAACTCTCTTTCAGGATACGTTCGCTTTCGAAGATCTCTGATCGGTCCTGAAAGTACTCGGTCATGATAGGAGACAACGCACTCATTACACAAATAACCGTAGTGTCCAGAACCCCCCATAATGTCCAGAAATACGGGTGGATGAGACCCACCCCCACCCGGGGGCGTCCGGAATTAGCGGGAAAAAGAGGCCCGCAATGAAACCAAGTTATCAGAGTCTGGAACCACAAGATATCACGATTACTACCTCAATGAAAGAGACTAGGAGAAAACAGTCGAAAGCGCGGTCGGATATTCATCCTTCCTTGCTTTCTACTACCTGCTTTGCGGTTCCGTACAGTAGTACACCTCTTATAGATTTCGAACTAGGATATATTCCACTAGAGAAAGATACAGTCTTACTAGAATGACGTTTTAATAGTTTCTCTGCGATCGTGAGGAAGATCGCTTTTTCTTCCGTCTTTTCTGGACGCCCCCGGGGGTGCCCCTTCCGTCTTCTCTCACTTGATCTTCTGAATCTCTTTGAGGTCTATCTCTCCTGACGAGCTCCACTCCTAAGATGAACTACCCGCCCTACTCGCTCACGGCTGATTCTGTTCGCTCCTTGAGGACGGGAGCTTAGCGCCCTCTCTTTCAGCCAATTCGCCGACCGTCTATGCTAGTCCTTCTATCTCCACATTCGAGAATGTAACTACATGTGCCACACTTCATCCTGTAGATCATTTCTATATTGTATAGAATTCACTCACGGGTCTGAATTCCGATAACGTGGCGAAGTTCACTCAGGTCTCTACATGATCTCTTTCCATCACACTTTATACTGTGGCTACGTGAACTATCCTCTATGGCTAGCGATCCCGAGCTCACGAAAAAACCTCGAGCTGTTGCAGTTAACGTCCTCAAAGGTGGTTTTGGGAAATCAACTACCGCGATCAATCTTGCACGAGAACTTGCAGAGAGAAATGGCCGTGTTCTCCTTGTTGACCTCGACGATAACGGCCACACCACATTCAATCTTGGCTACCGTGACCAGTACGAATCTGACAACCACGTTCAAGAAGTCCTACTTGACGGCGCTGATCCGTTAGATCATGTTGTTCCAGTTACCGATGACCTTGATCTTCTGCCGTCTCATGAAGCTCTCGAGGAGGTGGAGACGAATCTGAAATCGGCAATGGCCTCAAGTCAACGACTTAACCGTAACGTCGTTGATCCTCTACTTGGGGATACATACTCTTACATCGTTGTCGATACGCCGGCCAATCGAGGAAAGCTCAACGACAATGCCTTGTTTGCAACAAAGAATCTCATTGTCCCGCTCCGTCCAGAGAGTGGATGGGAATCTGGGATCACACAGACGAACAAACGCCTGATCCAAGAAGCGCGCCAGTACTTCGACCTCAAATTGCTTGCACTTGTTCCAACTGATCTTAGCGAACGCCTCGATCAGGACACTCGAGACCGAAACCTGCTGTACGCGATTAACAGCCGTGATGAGCTTGCATCGTGCGTCCCAAACTTCGCACATCTCTCTGCGGCTGATTGGGAAGCGATCGACGCTGGCAACTACAATGGTGATCTCCCAGGTATCCGTCACCGTGCTAGTATCGATAAAGCACATCGTGCTCGCAAACCGCTACGCGATTATGATCCAGAGTGTGACCAGCTCAAGTGTTATGAGGAACTTGCCCAAATCGTCGAGAATGGCGGGGTGATGCGGTAATGCCGTTCGACGATCTTGCTGACGAGTCGGAGGAATCTGATCCTGGTGACGAGGCGCTAGATGAACTTGCTGGTACCCTTGCAGACGACTCCACAGCAGGTGAGGAATCATCAGGAAACGACACTACGTCTAAGGATCGTGATAGCGTCTCAGCATACGATTCTCAAACAGAGCCAGCATTCCCGACTGCGAAAACACAGACACAGCATTCAATCTACTGCCTTCCTGAGACGTGGGACACGATTGATGGTGCATCTGGCCTTCTCTTCGAAGCCGAGATTATGCTCCGTCGCGATGGCTATGAAGCTGTGCAGAAACGTGAACTGCACAATGCATTGCTCAAATCTGCAGCACAACAGTTGACTCCCGAGGATATTGCTGAGGTCTTTGTTGCGACTCGAGAAGACCGAGAATCTGGACCACTTCTCACAGACGAATGATAACTATCTCGAGGCCGCAGGTTGGCTCAGCCCACGGCCGATGCGTACACTTCGGAGTAGCTTAGTGGTATCATTCAACAGCCATGACTGTCTATTGGTCTCCCTCTGCCAGTTCGGCGCCCTCATCGTCCTAATCGGGTTGCCGACTCACACGACCGGCAGGCATATTCGGCCAGTCCTCGCGCTGGTATTCGCCCTCGTGCTCGCTGTTAACGTGCGCCGCGAGGCCGGCGGCGCTATCGGATTTAAACGGACAGTCGTCGGGAGAGGGACACTCGTAGGTACGGTCAGACATCGTAATCACCGTCGAACACGACGTCGGCGGGCTTGAAATGCAACTCTGCTTTGTTGCTCGCTGCATCGCCGTCGAAGGCCACTATGCCATACCGGGTTGCGGTCTCAAACACGGATCGGAGGTCGACCGACTGGTTCGATTCCTTTTCGACGACTGTCACCGAGACCTCGCGATCGTGGCTCGTGGCCGCGGCACCGTTGAGTGTGTCGACTTCGGCTGCAAAACTATCCATACGTTCGGCAGGCGAGCGAGGGTCGGTATTAGTCATCGCCGACCACTTGCACAGCCGACGAGAGACATTCAGGACACTCACCGTTTGGTTCTTGTAACTCGGTGCTGGGATCGGTCCATCCACAGCGGGCACACTCGTAAGTTACTGACGCTGTGTCAGGCCATGTGGTGGTTCGGGGAACTCTATTTGGTTTCATTGTATTGGTTGTCGGGCTTATAGTTTACATCACCTTCGCCAACAGAGGTAGCGGTAGATTCGCCTTTTTGTTTTGTGTATGCTTTAGCGTGGCGGTGAGGGTGCCAAGCCCCCGCCCTCAAGGAGCGACCGGAGGGAGTGAGTAGGGTGGGGATACGGCACCCGCACGAGTATCAAACACGGGACAACCAGAATCTTTACCGTCGAATCTGTCGTACACAGAGACACATCGGATGATATACAGCCCTCGCTTCCGATTGCTCCCAACCACGGAGCAACGCGAAGCGATGGACTGGACGCGGGACATCGTACGACAAACCTACAATCATGCGCTCCGCGAGTTCGACAAAATCTCCAACGACGCGGGCACGCTCCGCCAGCGTGTCTGGAGCATCCGCGACACGCTTCCCACGATGAAAGACTGGTGGCCCGACCTGAAACAGGTCTACTCCACCGTCCTACAGAAGGCCGTCGAGCGCATCCGAGACAACATCGAGAACCTCGGGAAGCTCAAAGCCAAGGGCTACAACGTAGGATCGTTGAACTGGAAAAAGCCCCGAGAGTACAGGAGTTTCACGTACCGCCAATCAGGCTTCGAACTCGACAAGAAGAGTGGCCCGAACGGACGCGGACTCCTCATCCTCACGAAACTCAAGGGCAAAACCCGCGAAATTCCGATTCGCCTCCATCGAGACCTCCCTGACCACGAGCAAATCAAAGAGGTGACTCTCAAGAAAGAGCCGACTGGCGCGTGGTACGTCTCGTTCTGCATCGAGACTGACTCATCCGAGAAAACCGCCGTCGAAGACATCCAACCCGATGACACCGTGGGTCTTGACCTCGGTGTGCTAAACTTTATCCACGATTCGGATGGGCGCTCGATCGGGCGGCTCGACCTGTCCGCTGACCGCGAGCGCCTCGAACGCGAGCAACGTTCGCTCTCTCGGAAAGAGTACGAATCAAACAACTGGGAGAAGCAACGCCGCCGTGTCGCGGAAGTCCACGCCCGGATGTCGAACAAGAAGCGGGACTTCAAGCACAAGCTCGCGCATTTCTACACCACTGAGTACGACGCCGTCTTCGTCGAAGACCTCTCGGTAAAGGAGATGCTCGAATCACCGGAGAATGCACGGAACAAGGCCGAGGTCGGGTGGCGCAACTTCATTACCATCCTCGAACACCACGGCAAGAAGAACGGCTGTCACGTCGAGAAAGTCGAGGCGCGCGGAACAACCACAGAGTGTGCCTCGTGCGGCGTTTCGACGTGGAAACCCATCTGGAGACGCGAGCATTCGTGCCCAGCGTGCGGGTTCGAACTGGACAGGGATTGGAACGCGTCGTTGAACGTGCTATCGCGTGGTCTTGACACACTAGGAGTGGTTCACTCCAAATCTACGCCCGTGGAGACTGCGACCGCTGTGGACTCGGTTTCCGTATCTGCAAGTCGCGTTTGTCGAGGGAACCTCGACAGGCTGTCAGACTCAGTCTGACAACGTCGTCGAAACGGGAAGCCCCGCCCTCAAGGAGCCGCCGAAGGCGGCGAGTAGGGCGGGGTAGTTCACACGCGGTTTAGATCGCCCTATTCGGTGTTTGTCCAAGCACCGAAATCGGAGAGAGAAGGACTCACGGACTGATTCTGTTCGCCCATGATGGCCACGAACCGACGTGTTCAGCAGCGTCTAAACAAGCCCCAGAGAGTGCATTCGGCAGCTGGTGGGAATACGTTGCGCATCCTGAGACGAACGAACCATCATTTTATCCACATTCTAACCGTAGTTGGTACTATGATCTCACGAATTCTCGTTCCGATAGACGGCTCGGAAATGGCCCAACATGCGCTTGAGTACGCCCTTGAGAACCATCCCGACGCGGAGATTACCGTCCTACATGTCGTGGGCGAACCGTCACTGTGGGGAGGAGCAGCCACGTCGCTTGCTCTTGAAGAGGATGTTGAAGAGGCCGCAGAGGAGCGCGCAGAGGACATATTCGATGACGCCAAGAAACTTGCCGCCGAGTACGATGTCGAGATCACCACCGAGGTTCAACTGGGCCATCCGGCTCGGGCGATTGTGAACAGCGCCGACGATTTCGATGCGGTCGTCATCGGGAGCCACGGCGGCTCGTTAGTCGATCGACTGGTCGTCGGGAACGTCGCCCAGAAAGTGTTCCGCAACTCGCCCGTCCCCGTGATCGTCGCTCGGTGAGTCGCTGCGACTGAGACCGATGGACGGACGTGGTGTTCTCTTAGGCGAGGAGTGAAAACAAGCCATAGGATCCCACGACCGCCATCGTCGGCGTGATGACCCAGAGCGCCACGATACGCGCCGTGGCTGCGGGGTCAAACAGACTTTCGGCGGACAGTTCCTCCGGGTCTTTCTCGCCAATGCTAGACACACGATCCCCGGATGCGTGCTGCCTGTCCGGGTGAGGAGACTCGCCTTCAGCGAGTTCGCCCACAGTCGGGCCTGCAGCGACCCCCTTGTCGTCCTCAACTGGCGGGAGTTTGAGTGCACCAGTCGTAAACGTTGGAGCGGATTCATTGGCAGGGGACTGTGTGACTATTTCTGCGAGCGTCCGCGCTCGGCTTGCACGGCCCCACCCGAGCCCAATGATGCAACTGGTCGTACTCACGGCGAGGCTGGCTGGAATTCCGAGCCACGAGAGGACGGTGATGATCGTCGCACCCACGGTCGAAACGATGAGCGCTGCCAGAATCGGCATGTCAGTAACATCGTTGCCAACGGTCGCCAGCGTCCGCCGGGCAATCGTGAAGCCGCCCACGCTGATGGCTCCGACCGCGAGGAGAATCGCCGGGCTGGGGTCGAGGGACCCGTTGCCGACGAGCGGGGCGACCGCGTTCGCCGCGTTCGAGGCTCCGGCGCTGAACCCCATGTAGCAGGCAATTGCTACCACAAGCGCCGACCCGATCAGATCCCGAGGCGAGACGGTATCGTTGACCGATAGCTGTGGGAGCCTCCCCTGGGTATCGATTGCGATCAACGGGTTCGTGAGGCGACCAAATTCGAATTTGGCGTCGAGGTGCGGGTACAGATATCTGCCGATAAACGCACCTGTGAAAACGGCGATCAGCGGGGCGACGATCCATGCCGACAGGATGGTAAACATCAGGGCAGTGTTGAGCGTCCCCGTTGCCAATCCGAGTCCGACGATTGCTGCGACGGCTGTCATCGAGGTTGACGCCGGGACACCGTAGAGGTTCGAGATCAGGAGTGCGAGCCCGGTGAAAAAGAGGACGCCAACGCTCGCTTCGGGTGTAAAGGCTGCTGCATCGACGATTTCGGCACTCATCGTCGTGATGACCTTCCGCCCAATCGTCCACGCTCCGAGGAACGCGAACACGGTAAACAGTGCTCCAGCGGTGACTTTTCTGACGGCCCGGCTGCCGACGGCCGGACCGAAGGCAACACCGGTTGATGACCCGCCGATATTGTACCCGACGAATACTGCTACCAGAAACCCCAAGAGAATCAGTAATTCTGCCACGTGTCTGCGATTCGGTTCGCACACGAAAAATAGTGCCGTTTCACTGCTGAACCGTCGGCTACAACCGAGAGACGCAGTAATACGGAGATCCAGTACTTCACAGCTGAAGTCCCACTAGTCTCTACTGATTCGTCTCCACACGGGTTGTCCAAAGATCAGTGACTGATATGCGCTGTGTATGTAGCAATGTCGTTTCGATCTACTCAGTGTAGATTCAAGCGTGAACGGCCTATCTTACCGTAACTCTTACCGTAAAGAGACTCGATTAGTTGTTCATGCCTCCAGAAGGTTACACAACAATCACAATTAGTGATAACTTGGCTGCGAAGCTGACTCGAATCATGGCCCGTCATGATTGCTCCAGCTAGCTGAAGCAATCAAGTATGCTGTCGATACAACACTTATACAGGAAGATGAAATCACTATACGGGAGCTTGTTCAGCTTCTCGCTGAACGGGTAGATGAGGTGGACGAAAACGTTTTACAGTAATATTTACGGTAACCTACATATCGAGAGTTGAAGCTACACTCAGTGTCTGTCAGTCCCGGTGTGACCGATACAGAGCATAGAGCATGGATTCAGCAGAGAGGTAACTACAGACGGAGTTTATTTCAGCACAGGCGGTCCAATTTGCGAGATGAGTGTGTTGGACCGTTGTGCTATCGGCCTATGAGTTCCAGTATCCGTCTGCGAACGTCCTCGGCTGAGTCATATATTTGGTCATCAGTTGCAGAGAGTACGTCCTCTAGGGATTTCTTGCCGCCCTGCGTTTCAAGTTCATAATCGCCATAGGCCTCAACCAACTCAGTTGTCGTGGCTGGGTAGTCGTGCGATTTGAGCGCTTCATCAAGATCACCAAGCCCCTCACCAGGGGAGACGCGCACCGGCTCTTCTTCATCGGCGCGGGTACGTGCGTCCTCTTGCATCCGCTCTCGCTGGCGACGTTTTTCGTCATCTGCTTGTTCATCTCGGCTCTGTTTATCATCTGCCATATACTACGGTAGGGGATTCAGGCGGATAACAGTAGGGCTGCCTATCGGAGATGCGGGTCGAACTTCCCATCCCGACTGACCCAGATTTTGATACTGTCGGACAGAAGTCAATACGAAGTCGGTCGCGGATTCGCGGCCGTCTCCACCGGTGACGGCCGCAGCAGAGCGACCGATCTTCACGTAGTTCTGTCCGGCAGTATGAAGCCACTCCCCAGGACGTTCAGGATCAGGAAAACGACCTCGTCGCCGACGAACGCGATCCCGGTGGCTCTGGCGCTGTTGCTGGTCTTCGGTTCCCACCGCTGGGTGTAGACCTCTTGGATCGAGAGGTCTCCTGAGTCGCCAATGGCTCGGGGGCACGACTCATGTAGTTCGCGCGCGGTATTCGGTGGATTTAGCTACGGGTAGGATTTCATCCCGGACCACCTTCTGGAACTTCTTGACTCCCACCAACGCCCGCCGATCCACCGCCCGCGTTCCTCCGTTACCTCGCTCTACTCTTCGCGATCGCCGAAGGGTTCCTCATTCCGGTCGGAGGCGTCGCGGGTCCGCTGGAGGTAGTTCTGGATCGTCTCGTGGACGGCCCGGCCGAGGTCATGTAACTCGCGATTGATGGCCGAGACCGAACTCGAATCGAGCGATTCGGTCACGTCGCGCTCGCGCCAGTCCTCAGGCACTGTCGGGGCGTCGAAGCGGAGGTGGTCGTCCGTTGGATCACGATAGAAGTCGAAGGCCTGGAACAGGTCGAGGTCGTCGACGACTCGGACCTCCTCCTCGTCGAGATCCGTGTACTCCGCCCACTCCTCGAACCCCTCATTCCACGCGCCTTCCTGGAGGAGGTTCTCGAGATCCTCGCGGTAGAAGTCCTCGGATCCGAGGGTTTCCGATTCTTCCCAGTC
Organism: Natrinema sp. HArc-T2; assembly: GCF_041821085.1. Classification (NCBI taxonomy): domain Archaea; kingdom Methanobacteriati; phylum Methanobacteriota; class Halobacteria; order Halobacteriales; family Natrialbaceae; genus Natrinema; species Natrinema sp. HArc-T2. The sequence continues at coordinate 15,390 of NZ_JBGUAZ010000009.1, forward strand.
GAAACCGCTCGGTCGGCCCCGGTTCGAAAGATCGGGTGGCCCCGGGATGGATACGTCGAGTGTCATATCGATAGTAGAGCGGGCACGACAATAAAGCCCCGAGGCAGTTCACGAGACGGGAGTCCGGGTGAAGTGGTAATCGATAGATCGCTCCTCCCCGACACGCTCTGCGGACACATCCTCCCGAGCACCGCTCCCAGTCCCGGGACGAACAGTCAAGGTGACTTGCCTAGCTTGCCAACGGACTCTCATGCAAGATTCGCGCTTTCTCTGTAGCAGACGCTGAACGAAACCCCAGGCTATTGTCAGAACAGGCGTGGTCGACTTAGAGGGTGAGGGCGAAGTAGAAAGGGGTCCGGTCAGACGGCTTATGGGCTACGCGTAGGCAGTGGAAAACTTACTGAAATTATATTGGAAAGCTATACAGCACTTCAGCGCGAATAGTCGCAGTATTGGGGTAAGACGTGTTTAAAGAGAATAATGAGTATCAGCAGGAAGCACTGTTTTCGCCTGTAAAAGACCTACAATCCGGACTAAAGACGAAGTTACAGAATCACTGGTCTACTCATTTCTACGAACATGTCTTCACCCAGATTGATGAGAAGAAGTTCGGCCGGCTATACCATGACGGGTATAGCCGGCCGAACAAACCGGTCAACGAGTTGGTTTCCCTGGAAATCATCAAGCACCTGCTTGGGCTGTCTGATGAGCAGCTCGAACACGCCTATCTGTTCGATTTTCGCGTCAGGAACGCGCTAGGGAAGGAAACGCTCGGTGACAACATCTGTGCAAAAACGTTCACCAATTTCCGCCGACGCTTACTGGAACACGAAGAAGAGACTGGTCAAGACCTGTTGCACGAGGTTTTCCAGGATCACCGAAGCTACCTCCAAGACGAATTTGAGATCGATGCCAGTACCCAGCGAATGGATTCGACGTTTATCGAGGCTAACATCAAGCAACTCTCTCGAATCGATCTCATCGCCAAAGTCGTTCACAACTTCCTGGACGATCTCCCCAACGAGATCGTCCAGGAACTCCCTGCCGGACTAGACGAATTCGCCGATACGGAGAACCTGGAGCTATCCTATGAACTGGAGCCAGGTGAGGTCGACTCGACCATGGAAACACTCATCGAGCATGCTGCCTGGTTGATCGACAGGTTCGAAGATGAGCAAAACTACGCTGAACTGGAGAGTTTTGCTCATCTTCAGCAAATCCTCGACGAACAGTGCTACCGCATTCCTGAACTTGAAGACGATGACCGTGATCACGATGAAGACGACGATGACGACCATCCCGGTGACGGCGAGTCACCGGGATGGGAACCACTCAGGACATTCACATCCAGCGAGGGAGAAACAGGCCACGAGCAGGCCAGTGATGAGCCAGTCCAGCCCGATGAGGACGACCATGAGCAAGATCGCGTCGGGCTGAAAGAGCCCGACGAGATCAGTAGCGGGTCGATGCAAAATCCCCACGACGTGGACGCGACTCACCGCCGGAAGGGCGGTGAGTCTTTCTGCGGCTACAAAGCGAACGTCGCCGAGACCTGTGACGGAGAGAACCCGTTTCGACTGATCACGACGATTCGCGTTGACACGAACAACACAGACGATGGTGATCTGTTAGCCGAAGACGTACCAGAATTGTCGGAGGAGACCGGGTTAACCGATCTCCTCGTTGACGGTGGCTACACGCACAAAGAAGTAGAGGCGTGCTGCGGTGATCATGGGATCACGCAGCACTTCACGGGACTAACCGGGCAGCGGCCTCCTGCAGAGAAGTTGTCGCTAGCGGATGCAGAGTGGGACGACCACCGAATGGTTGCGTGTCCTGCCGGACACGAACCATTCGAGCAGCGGTACATGCCCGAGAGTGGTCGCATCTCAGGGCGAATGGGGAAAGAGTTCTGTGAAGACTGTCCACACAGGGAGAATTGCTTCGTCCGGGAGAAACAGCAGTTCTACAGTTACGGCTTCTACGAGCGGAAATTAGCACTTGCTCACCGACGCAAGCGGTTGGATAATCCAGCAGAGAAGGAGTTTCTGAACTTACGCGCTGGGGCTGAGTCGTTGGTCAATGAGGTGTATTACCAGGATGGGGAGAAAGCACGGTTCACGGGGACGATTAAGATGAAGAACGCGTCGATAGCGAAAGCTATCGGGACGAATCTCAAGCGAGCCTCACGATTCTTGGAATCGGAGGCGAAGCGGGAGCACTCAGCGGGATAGCCGGAGGAGAAGGGAATTTTCTCGGCTCGGAAGTTGGATTCATCGAGTTGGTGAGCGATCCAGCAAATCAATCGTCGTGATCACTCGGGGTGTTCCCGGCGGAACACCCCTTTCTCCTGTGCCCTCAGAGGGTGAATTCAGCAGATCGGTAACGATAGGCTACAGCGTTGACAGTATGATTCGTGGCTAATAATAATAACTCGTGACCCTGTTACTCCATTATATGGTCAAATGTGCTCGGTGTGACCGTGATGTGGATGACGTTCAAAATATCACGCCAGATTTTATCACGAAAGAACTAATCGACTCAATCGATCACGGCGAAGAAGACCTCGCCGAGGGTGGTATGGAAGTTTGCGCCGAGTGTATGGATGAATTGAAGGGGAACTGAAAACGAAGCGGGTATGATTACTGATGATCTCAGCTTTACACGGTAGCCTCGGAGAAGTCCGTTACCGGCATCGTCCGTCTTTGCTACCGCCTACGTCACGCTCCTACTTCAACGGGCAAAGCTGAGTGATGATTTTCAGCATGATCTTGGTTACAAGACCGTGCCCTGTATGCAGCATAGAGTTCGAAACATGTCATCGTGTGTGAGTTTAAACAGAATCACTTTCCACTAATCCCCGCCCCGGACAACGTGACCGTATTTCAACAGGGCAACGAACACAACCCCGCCGACTGCGTTTCCCATCGTGGCTAACACGAGGAACGATACGTAGTCCATCACTGATACTATGGGCGACAGAAAGACGCCGAATAGCACCTCAACGTTACCCGCAATTGAATGAGGGAGGTGGAGGATACCGATTACACCTGTGACGATCCAGATGATAATGAGACGGCTCGTCGTCTCTTGAGCAGCAGTAACGAGCCACGCTAGCAGTCCCATCAGCCACCCCGCAAGCACGCCAGCGGCGAATAGCCATGTGAAATCGTGGGTAACGAGTGAGAGAGCGATAGTCTCGAAGGCCTCCGGCGAGGCGACACCTAGATCGGGCAGCAGCGTAACGATGAGTGCCACGAACGCCGCACCACCGACGATATTACTGACGTAGACCAAGCCCCAGAGACGGCCGAGTTCCGCGAGTGACGCTCGTCCGTCGAGGACCGGCATCACGGCCACGGTCGTATGTTCGGTGAACAGTTCTAACCGTCCCAAGATGACAAACATGAATCCGACAGAGTAGACACTCGCAAGTAGCAACTCCGTCCCGAGATCACCATACCCACCCGGTGAGAGGGTGAGTATCACCGCCATCAATAATGGTCCGAACCCAATATCGAGACCGGCCGAGAATCCAGACAGTACCAATCCGTTCGTCTCGCGGTTGATTTCGTGGAACCCGCTTTCGATCAACGAATCGAGGACCTCTGTAACTCGCGTTGGATCACCCGTGTCCTTGTTTTCCGGTTCTGATTCCTTCACATACTTCCTCTGTGTCCGTCGCTGCAAAAGCATAGTGACAGCAAACAAACGCGCTCGCGTGATTCTAGTGGTTTAGTAGAATTTGAGATCCCGAGATTGTGGTCGAGTGATCGGGATTTGGTTTGAATACTCGTTTTGGAAGCATCCGCTTGAGCCGCCGGATTTGAACAGCGTACTGGCGTAGCCACGATTCAGAAGTGACGCAGACCACTCCGCCACAATCTCGGAGGATTGGTTTGATGTGTGCCCTAATTACTACGGGCCATTCATCGGAATATACCTTAAGTAGGTATGAATATCTTGATATTTCCAACAAGTAGTCCTTCTGGCCTGAAGGCGGTCAGTATAGGGCGCATAACTCGTGCGATAACTACTCAAGAGTTCAGTATTGAGTCCTGATAAATCACTAGATGGCACCGACTTTGTGTGGGAGGTCACATCGCTTGGGGTGTCACGTTGGACCGGATGCGGTCCGTCTCGGAATCGAGCAGCGGCTCGATACGGCGCTCGAACTCGGCCTCGTCGACCTTGCCGGCGACGGACGCCTCACGATCAGCCTCAGCGGTGTGATCACCCAGGTTATCTGGCGAGAGGCCGACGATCGGTTTTTTACTGATCTCGACACTTCGTCGACGAGATCTTCGACCACCTCGTCACGTGGGCCGTCATCTAGGGCCTCCTTGACGTGACCGACCCAACCGCATTGATTCAACCGAGATGAAACCGATACCTGCCGATCCAGCTGCGTCAAAATACTACGATCAAACCGCTGAAGAGTGCTACTATGGCGACGGTTGCACGATCGTCTCGACTGGCTCAAAGAGGTCCATTACATTGGGGTTCAAGAGAGCCAAATAAAGAACCGTTCGAGGTGATGCCACAGTTGGCGCGGTCGAATCAACCGTTGTTGGGTGTTCGACCGAATCAGGACGCGTTCTTACACTTCTGTTTATACTCCTCGTACTCGCGTTTTGCGCGCTCGTAGGCGTGTTTCTTCTTTTTGAGCTGCTTTTTGTTCACCTTGCCCTTCTCGTATTTCTTTTTGTACTCCTCGTACTCACGCTTTGCACGCTTATATTTGCGTTTTAGCTTCTTCTTGTTCTTCCCGTCGCCCCCATTCTCGGGTGCCTTCGTAAACTCCAGAATGTCACCGTAGACAACCGTGGCACCGACCTGAGCGACCGCTCGGAACTCGTAGGTCGTGCCAGTCTCGAGGTTCGTCGCCGTCGCACTGAACGGTCCGGGTTCGGTGAGGACTGTTTCGTCGGTAAACGTCCACACCTCAGTCCCCTTGACGCGATACAGGAAGTAGACGGTGACCTCCTCTGCACCCTCGAGTTCGAGCAGTTCGCCGTTGAGCGTGGCCGTCGACCCGTTGACCTCCGTCGCCGGCTTCGTCTCGACGTCCAACTCGTCCGGGCCGAGCTTGGTGAACGAGAGCGTGGTTCCGAGGAACCGTTCATCGTCCGCTACCATGACCGCCCGGAATTCGTACGTGCTACCGAGTTCGAGGCCTTCGATCCCGGCGCTGAAGTCACCGGGCTCGTTGAGCGTCTGGGACTCGGTGGTGATCCACTCGTCTGCGCCGAGTTCACGCCACTCGAAGAAGACATCTGCGGTGTCGAAGTCCCCGAGATCGATTAACTCTCCGTTGAGCGTGGCCGTCGAGCCGTTGATTTCCGTCGCCGGCTCTGTCTCGACGTTGGGGACGCCGGCCTCAGCTTTGGTGAACGAGACGATGGTTCCTTCGTCGCGCGTGCCATTCGCCACGACGACTGCCCGGAATTCGTACGTGTTCCCGGGCTCGAGGCTGGCGATCTCGTCGCTGAAGTCGCCGGGCGCGTCGAGCGTCTGCGGCGCGGTGGTGTTCCACTCGTCCTCGCCGAGTTCATGCCACTCGAAGAAGACATCGACCGTGTCGAAGTCACCGATGTCGATCAACTCTCCGTTGAGCGTGGCCGTCGAGCCGTTGACCTCCGTCGCCACCTGAGTTTCAACGATGGGTGCGCCGGGTTCGTCTTTGGTGAACGAGAGAATGGCCCCTTCCTCACGCGTGCCATTAGCCACGACGACCGCCCGGAATTCGTACGTGCCGCCGGGTTCGAGGCCCGCGATTTCAGCGCTAAAGTCGCCGGGCGCGTCGAGCGTCTGCGGCGCGGTGGCAGTCCACACATCCGTGCCGAGTTCACGCCACTCGAAGAAGACGTCGACGGTGTCGAAGTCGCCGAGATCGAGCAGTTCGCCGTTAAGCGTGGCCGTCGAGCCGTTGACCTCCGTCGCTGGCTCTGTGATGACCTCTGGTACACCTGGCACCGTCTTGATGATGCGAAGCGTGGCCCCTTCGACCCGCTCGCCGTTTGCCAGCCCGATCGCCCGGAATTCGTATGTGTTTCCGGGTTCGAGGCCCGCGATTTCGTCGTCGAAGTCGCCGGGCGCGTCGAGCGTCTGCGGCGCGGTGGTGTTCCACTCGTCCTCGCCGAGTTCGCGCCACTCGAAGAAGACGTCGATGGTGTCGAAGTCTCCGAGGTCGGTCAACTCACCGTTGAGCGTGGCCGTCGAGCCGTTGACCTCCGTCGCCGGCGTCGTTACGACGTCAGGGATGGCCGAATCGCAACTAATGTCGAGCGTCGTGATGTCGAGACCGATTGCGATATTGTCGGTCTCGAGCGAGTACGTTCCGTCCGCGAGATTCCCCCACGTCGCCGAACCGCCGGCCGGAACCTCCATGGTCTCCTCGTACGCATCGGGACCGGTGACGGTTACCATCACCGAGACGTCGTTGGGGTTCGATACTGTGATCTCCCCCTCCTCATCTTCACACGCCGAGTCCACTTGCAGGTCTACGAGATCGCAGTCACACCCGGTAACCGTCGCCATCTGAAGATTGACGGCGGTTTGGGCGTACAAACAGCCGTCCACCGTTGCGTCGGTGAGTACGTTGATCGCCGTCTGGGCCAGTACGATCCCCGAAAAGTTTGCGTCCGTTCCGATCTCGACGCCGGGACCGCCGGCGACCACCCAGACGATGTTTTCGGCCTGCGCGCCCCCTTCCAGATTGACGGTCACCCCACTCGCCACGCTGAGACCTCCCGCGACCTGGAAGATCCAAGTGTCGTCCGGACCACCGTTGAGGGTGATATCTCCGTCAATTGAGAGGCCGGTATCCCAATTGTACACTCCTGGAGTCAGTGTTTCTCCGTCAAGATTGCCGCCGCCTAAATTTGTAAAGTCCGGTGGGACGCGGCCGTACGCATCGGTAAACGCGGTTTCCATATCGCTCACGGCCGTGGTCAATCTGGACGGGGTCGGCTCCGCATAATCTGCAGCGTACACCCGTCCGCCTACCTGCGTCGACGTCGCGAAGACGCCCGTCGCATCCAACGTCAGATCGAATCCGGTTATCGCGGTCGACGCGATCGGACTCACGCCAATGTCTCCCGCCACGTCAGAATTGGGAACGCTCGATATTCCGGATTTTGCCAGGATCGAAAAATCACAGGCCGTCCCGAGATCGACCGGTGCCGGACCGTCTTGTTGGATTTGGACCGGGGGATCTTCACCTTCTTGCGCGGCGCCTATACAGCCGGCAAAACCGGCTGCGAGTAACCCACTCGATGCGATGACAGTTCTTCTTGTCGGATTGTACTCCATATCTGATGCTCATCGGTGTAGGATATTGTTTTCGAGGAGTTAATTTTGTATATGTATCACATATCCTCTCCAGATATTCTTCAAATTGGATTAGTGAGTCCATTCCGACGCGCTCGACAACCGGTCCAGTAGGTGGGAAGTGACAATACAGAATTACGTGGGTATTTTTCCCAGTACCGCAGACACATCGCTAGGCGAGAGTGCCGTTGCAGACGGCACAACAGTGACAGTTGGCACACATTACTTGGGACATAGATTATGAATTACTTTTAGCAAGTCCATCATGGACGTGCTATGTCCTTCACCTAAACTGAGCGATCACCACCGACGTAAATCGAGCCGGTCCGTGAGAGCTCATCTTGGGACGAGAATTTATCCAATCAGGTCTAGTTGAAGAGACCGTGTTCTCATTGATCACGCCAAGCATCTAGCGGCTGCACTGCAACGAGCAGGGCTCCGATTTCAGCCCGCTTATTATGGAAATCGGAATGCTGTCGAACATGTCTTCAGAGAATTAAAACGATATGGCACTTCGTTTAGGATATTTTCAGCCACGTTGAACCAACAACCAACGAATCGTGGCTGTAAGCCTTCGCCGTCTGGTGGAACTCGCTTAACTAAACACGATGCAGCGGGACAGCCGAGGATAGATACCAGACACGCTGGACCCGCTTTCGAATCGTGCCCGGTGAGTGTGTCGAGATCGTCGCCTCGGCATTGATACCACCCGACTGAGCGACCAATTCCTCACTCGGCTCGCCGCTCGGGAGTGGCGACAACGTTCAGCAGCACCAGAACCCGCGTAATTTCTCATGCTCGCTTGATAGACACGCCCGCTAAGGTCCGAAGTCGACGCTTGATCAGTGAAAAGAATCACAAGTCGACGGAGATTCGACCAAAACTAGCCCATCCTCCGAAACTGTGTGTGGTCGCCGCGCGAGAAAATCTATACAGCTATATTTGATTTATGGAATGTGATTTTGCACGCTCGAGTACCCGAGACGGCCGAAATCGGCCGCGAGGGCCGTTTTCACATTCACTTGGTCAAATCCCAGTTTGAACAAAAGGTGGCTGTCAGATCACTCGTTCTCGAAGATTTCGGACGCCTCTTCAGCCAATTCTTCGGTCTCGATATGGGCGTACATCTGCGAGGTGGTCCGCGGATCGGCGTGGCGCAATACGCGTTGTGCTGCAGCCGCGCCATGCTCGCGATAGATGGCTTCACCGACACCACGTCGTGCGCCGTGTGGTTTCAGGTACTCACCGTCGATCTCGAGGTCAGCCGAATCACACAGCCGTTTCAGAACTGACCGGCCGCCGTTAGTCGACAACGACGGCGGAACGACCCCGTGTTTCCGGTGTAACTCGAGGGGTTTGCCCGCGGATGGGTCAACGTCATCGGGGAGATTCCCGTATAGCGATGGTGCATGGCTCGTGACGAACACGGGCCACTCGGGTGCCGGCGGCTCGAGCGCTTGTTCCAGCCGCTCGAGTGGCCGATGCACTTGTCGTGGGAGTTGGACCTCCTCGTCTTCGTGCTGGCTTTTCCCAAGCACTTGGAATTGGTTGTTTTCGAGGTCGATGTCGCCCCACCGTAAGCCGTTACGCCGGTCGTCACGTGGGTCTGAAAGGATTTCTCCGCCACGAGCCCCCGAATAGGCCAGCAGATAGACGAGCGCACGATCGCGCAGTTCCTCAAGTGCGGCCGAGCCGTTTTCGTCGACGGCTTCGTGGGCTCGTCGATCGGCATATCGGAGCAACGCCTTCCGATCTTCAGCCGACCAGAACTGTTGATCGCCGCTCTTTTTCGCTGGTCGCGGTGGCAGCTCGTCGAGTGCGATCCCTTTTTGCGCAGGATTGTCCTCGAGCCAGTCCCATTTCACGCAATAGGAGGGAAACGCCGAGACGTAGTCGTAGTACGTCCACGCGGTCGCCGCGGTCTTTGCCTCGTCGTTCGAGAGTGCTTTCGCATACGTCGCCATGTCTCGTTTCGAGACGCGTTCGACCGTCTCGGTGCCACAGGCTTCGAGGCGCTGTCGCCAGTCGGTCAAGACGCGCTCGAGGGCGTCGCGATAGTTGCCGGCCTTGTTGCCCGACTCGAGGAAGGCGTCGATGGCGTCCTCGAGGGCATGTTCGCCGGACGAAGCCGCTGAATCGCTGTGATCCATTTGTTCGGTTTCCCATACAGTGTCGGGGTGCATAAATTCACTGTGCATTACTACTCTAATGCACAGTGAACCTCGAACACACCAATTCGTCCGATTTCGGGCTTCTCGAGTGCTCTCTAGCACAAACCAATACTTGGTAAATCTTATAACGCTATAGAAATTCTGTTCGGTAGCGTTGCGAATGCCCCGATATCTGTGCACGAGATCACCCTCATGTGGACCTCTGTCTCGTCTTCAAATGGAAATCGGCCACTCACAACTGCCACTCTGCTGAATGAGTGGCAGTTGTGTGAGAGATTTTGAAGGAATCAGGCCAGTCGGACAGCAATGCCTCTCACAAAGGGCAAACACGGAGTGGGTTTCACAGCAATTCGATCAACCTCCGATTGAGAAAGCCACGAAACCGCGGGGCCGTAACCCGCGGTTTCGTGCGGAACTCGACGATATCGAGTGATGTCTGAACGAGGAAATCGACTAGCAGCCACATATCGTACAGCAGGACAGCGAAGCCAAAGTGGAACAACCGCACTGAGAAGTTCTTCGAAGTCGTCCAGGGTGCGAACTCTTTGACGCTACTGTAGGCGTTTTCGATTCCTCCTCGCCGGGTATACCGTTTGATCTTCTTGCGAGTCTGGCGGCGATCCAGACCAATCTCGTCGTTCACGGCGAGATTGGTCAGAAACACCTGGCGTCCATCATAATCCTCATCCGGTGGCAGTCCGACCAGCGTCGTCTCTGCCCTGCTGTTGGTTACTCCATTTCTCACCGGACCGTGCATTGCGTGCTTTTCTTTCACCGTGACTTTGTTGCCCATTCGCGCGATGAACCGCTTGACGCGGTCATCGCGCTTCGCCGGAATCACGTAGAAAAGGTTCCGCTCCTCGAGCGCCGCTACAACGTCTGTCGCGTGAAACCACCGGTCTGCATAGACTCGCCGCACGCTGAGACGGGCCCGGTTTTCGACAATGTCCACGAGCCGGCGGACGATCCCGCCGGCTCGGTGAGACTTGTCTTCGCCAGGATACGCTTCAGGATCGTGATTATCGGCGTTCCCTACTGGGACCATCGCGACCGCGAACTGAACGTTGTCACCGACAACGTTCGCGGTCGCGAACTTGTGACACCAGTCGTACTCTTTCTCCTCGGGCGCTCCTTGCACTCGAACCAGTTCCTCACGCTCACCCGAGTAGGCGACGTAGGTCATATCGATCGCGAGCATGATCGGACGCTCGAACTCAACGGATGGCTTGGCCCGCGTCAAGACGCGGGTCAAGCCGCGGTTGACCATATCGGCGATATCTGACGGTTCAAGGCTTTTAATCGCCGTTAACAAGGTTTCTCCAGTCGGTCCATCTTCGAAGAACGGATCGGCGATATCAGGTTCAGGATTAACGTGATCGCCGTAGGTCTCGGCACCGCCGTTGGCGGCGGTGCCTGTAACCCCGAGTAATGTCTCTAAGCGCAGTAATTCCTCGTCGTGGTAGATAGATCCGCTTGGACGGTCGAAGTCGAACGCTGGGAACACAACAGTGGTGAGTTCCTCGAGGACTTCGCGAGTTTTTCCTCGAATGAGTCGGTTGACCGTACGCTTCGAGGAGCCCGCGGGCTCCTCGGAAGCGTCCTCTGTGTACGGCGCACCGACCGGACTGCCTCGTCTAGCGGCAAGTGTCCGAATCTGGCGTACGGACACCTCGATTGTCGTCTGTAATCCTTGAAAACGGGTTTGTCGTGCACGCGTGATCGTGCTTCGATCAGGGACATCAGTTGGATCGAATCCAAGCGCAGTAGCAACTGACGAATCGTTGGTCAGCGTCCGATGCACGGCAGCATCGGACGCGTCCTCGAGTTCACGAAGGAGAACCGTCCGAAGCATCGGCTCGAACGGCTTAGAGTCGTGCCACTCCGGATATGTGTCGTCTCGTGTGTAGGAACTGAGATCGAGGTGGGAGACGAGGTCGACCGCAGAGGCAGTCGCGTCGACGACCTCTGCGGCCTGCTTGGTCAACGGGTGCCAACCGCCTGAGAGGGAATCGTTATTTTGGAGGCGCTCATCAACGGATCGTGGGTCGCGGCTGTCTTCAGCAGCCGCGACCCGATCTGACCGATTTGTTACCACTCGGGGGACTGTTCGTCCCCCATCGGTCAGTGTATCGATGTATCCCGTGCACAGATTCTGTCGTTCGCAACGCTACTGTTCGGCGGCTGATGAGACTATAGGGTCGTTAGCGGGGCTAAAATGCATGATTTCAGGCGAAGTGGGGGTGTTTTGTGCGACTCAAACGACTGTTTATAATCTGGCTCTTAGTTCATTACTCTTCCACGATTGAGCAGCTTACTGTAGAATAGTATCCTGCCAAAGAACTATATTACTCCGCCACGTCAGTACTGATATGAGCGATCGAACCTTACCGGACGAGTTCGAGGATATCAACGAAGCGGTCAGTGAGGAGTGGGTGTCTGAGACGACTCCCTACGAGCGTGTTCGCCACGTTATCGCGCATACGTACGAGTCTGTTTCTGTCGACGCTATCGCTGACGACGCACGGACATCGCCGAAGACAGCACGTAAGCACTTGAATGCGCTCGCGAACGAGGGGTTCGTCGTCACTGCGACTGGTGAACATGGTGGAACGACGTATGGTCGCTCGCCAGAATCACTCGTCGTTGAACAGGCTGCTGACATTCTTGAGCAGGTCTCAACTGACGAACTCACCACGCGTATCGCCGAAATGCGTGACCAGCTTAGCAGCTACCAGTCCGAGTACAGTGTCGACTCGCCCGAAGAGTTAGCCGTTGAGCAGACAAATCAAGCTCTCTCTGAATCTGCCTCTGCGCAACGAGACATCGACGCCGAGACAATCCAAGAATGGCAGACGCTCCGCCGTAACCTCGCATTCGCGAACGCCGCCCTCTCAATCGCGAATGCTCAGCGCTTCGTTGATGGAGACCGTCACTTGACTGATGGCAGCGTTCCTGCGTAACGATGGGTGAGACACCTGCGACAATAGAGGATCATTCGCTCCGTGGGCCGATCGATCGGCCAGCTCTCATCACGATTCGAGATCTCGTCGACGAGGCAGAGCCGCTCGCGACACCACAGCTTGATGATTTTCTCAACCCGTCTGTCCTCGAAGTCTCTCTCGATGATGGTCTTTGTGGTGCCACGAATGCTCGAATCGACGTTCAGTGGACAACACAGGCCGACTATAAGTTCCACTACACTGACTCAAAGGATGTGAACTTCCGTTGGGGGAAGCATCCTCACGATGGCGACTACATTTCGGTCTCTGATCTCGAACACTATCATCCACCGCCAGATGCTAGCTCTAATCCTGACGATGTTGAAGACTCCTGCATTAAACAGTCTCCTGAAGAATTAGTCACTCGTGCTGTCCTCAAACTCTGGCGTGTTGCCTATCGCACTGACTCGTACGCTCCCCTCAATTCGGGGAGCAATCCACCGTAAGGTCTCTGGACGAGGGGCTTCCTCTGAGGGCACAACCGTACTCGAGGCCATCGAGAGCTACCTGCGCTATAAGATCAACGCCGACGGTTCGAAGACGACCATGCGCTCACCACTGCGTGAGTTCGCCGACCACTGTCGAGACGAGCGTGACCTCGAGTTCGTCGACGAGCTCACACCCCACGATGTCCGCAGTTACAGCGAGCACCTCTACGACCGCGTCGTAATCGACGAGGACCTGGCGGCTTCAACTGCTCACAACTACTTCGCCTACGTCCGAGCTTTTCTCTCCTGGTCGGTGCGAGAACAACACCTCGAGTCGAACCCGGCGAATACGAACACCGCGATGGACCCGCTGCCAGAGGACGACGGGAAACGCAAGCGCCAGTATTGGTCTCAAGAAGACCGCGAGACGTTACTCGAGTATTCCACCAAGCGCGTGGACATGGCTCTCGAGGGAACCATCCGGATCGACGCCGAGACAGCCTTCCGTGACCGGGCGATCGTCGTTATGCTCGACGGGACAGGGGCGCGTGGTGCTGAGTTGTTCGCTGATCCGAAAGACGACAAGCGTAACGGCCTCCGGTGGAAGGACGTCGATTTCGACGAGCGGCTGATCGAAGTCTATGGCAAGTCCCGTGAGTACGAACAGGCCCCGTTTCCTGCGAGTGTCCACGACGTCCTCAAGCGATGGTATCGGGTGCAAGAGCCGACGACCGAAGCGTGGCCCGTCTTTCCGACCGGCCACTATGGGTCGAAAAAGCGTACACTCGAGGATGCACTCGGCGAGAAGGCAGTCTCTCGGGCGCTCGGGGATAGGGGTGACGCCGGGAAGACCGAGGTGCTTGACCGTCTACACTGCGAGCACGAGGTTCCGCCGCCGTCGATCTCGAAAGAGGGCGTTCGCCGACTGCTGAAACGGCTCACCGACGAAGCCGACATCGATCCAGACGGCGAGTACGACTATCTGACGCTGCATGGCGCTCGCCGGGCACTCGGACGCGACCTCTATACCAGCGGGATGTCCGAAAAGGCTCAGGAAGCGTTACGACACAACTCGATTGAGACCACCCACGAGGCCTACGCCGACGTCAAAATGAAGGACGTCTCCGATTCGATTGACGACGTTCGCGGCTGAGAACGAACTCGAGTCGTACATCCGCACACTGTCGCGCCGCCGCAACCTTGCGGATAGCACCGTCGAGATGAAACGCTCGTGACTGGCGACCTACGCGCGCCTGTATCGAGATGTGCATGGCAGCGCCGATCTTGCCGATCGACTCGACGACCTCGCACACCGGGCTGACGAAATCGAACGTTTGCTGACCGTCTTTGATGAGCTAGATCAGGACTTAGACAGCGAGGCGTCGAAACTCCGGTATCTCGGCGACGTTTCACAGTTCTACGAACACCTCCAGCGCCGTGGAAAAGCCGCGTATAATCCCGCCGAGACCATCGACATGGAGTATGGGTGGGAACGCTCGGAACCCGACAATCCGGCACTCTCGAGCGATCAGGTCCGTCGGCTGTACGATGCCGTCGAGAGTCCCGACGAGGAATTGTTGGTGCTCGCACTGTGTGGGTGGGGACTACGCCGCAACGAGGTTGCCTCGTTGCACGTCTCCCAGCTCGCACTCGAGGGTGACGACCCACACATCTATTTCGAGGAGCGCAAGAACGGTCCCGGCACGGTCGCGTTGCTATATGGCCGCGAAACGCTGACCGATCGGATCGACGCCCTCGGCGCTGCCGATCGGGAGTGGACAGGCTATCTCTTCCCCTCGAGCCGGGCCGAAAGCGGCCATATCGTCGGCGAGACGATACAAGCGCGTTTCCAACGGATCGCCGAGCGGGCCGGAGTTCGGGTACGTGGCGAGACGCCAACCTCGAAAATGGGTCGGCGTTTTTGGTATACGGCGTATGCGAACGCCCAAAAGCAGTTGCTTGAAAATCTCGACGCGATCGCAGCCGATCAGGGCAGTTCCGATACGAGTGTCGTACTGAAAAACTACCTCTCGGAGGCCGAACGGAGACAGTATCGGCGTGAATACATGCGCGAGCGGCTCGCAGAGGCATTCGGCGAATAATGGGTGCCAGACAAACCTACTCGTGTTCGTGCTTGATGTGTGGCTATCGCCGTGATTTCCTCGATAAATTGAAGGCCAAGCGAGTACGGAATTGAGAAGATCGGTCTCAAGTTCTGCGCGTGACCGAATGATGTGACTATGGGGCCGTTAGCGGGGTGATCGGCAGAGGATCGTAATCGTAGAGCAGCGTTCAATACAGGGAATCCACTTATCAGTGCAGGCAGTATATTGCTATTCTGTATGCCCGAAGAAGTTCTGTTCAAATCAGAGAGCAACCAGACCCGAGAAGAAATCGCATCGTATCTTCACAGTGTCGCTGAGAAGCTTGAACAAGGTGCTGCAGTCACACTAAAATCGGGTTCTGAGTCCGTGACAATGGAACCACCAGCCCGCCCGACGTTTGAGGTCAAAGCCGAACGTGAAGGCCCGACGGACGGTCCCGGTGAATTGAGTATTGAACTCGAACTTGAATGGAGCGAGAACGACAGTGGGGGAGACGGCGAGAGCAGCCAGTTAGAAATTGAGTGATAAGTAAGCAACTGTAGGGCTCTATTGAATCGCCATACGGCGTTGGAATCACGGGGGTCACGTACTGTTTGATGTTGTAGACGAGACACATCAGGACGATCTCACGGAACTCACGATACCACTCACGCGCTCGGACGGCAGGAGTGATCGGGGTTTGGTTTGAATACTCGTTTCGGAAGCGTTCGCTCAAGTCGCCGGATTTGAATAGCGTACCGGTGTAGCCAAGATTCAGAAGTGACGCAGACCACTCGAGCCGTACGAGCGCTTGACCGAGGAATTCGTCGTTTCAGTCATTGATCGCTGGTTGTAGAGTTCGTCGTTGATGCGAGCGTTGTGAGCATGGTCGTACGGAGCAAACCTAATTACTTCCCAACCCTATATGACAGATAGAATTACAGTCGATAAATATATATTTGATAATAGTATGTGGCGTGATACGGAATAGCGTGGAGGTAGAACGATCGCTATGTCGGTCTTACCCGTGGTAGTCACCGGCTCCGCCTTCCGTGCTAACTTGCTCGCCGTCCCTCACTGATAACGGCAGACAAGAAACGAACAATGGCACTTGGATTCATGGTCTTCCTCACGGTACTCGTTGTGTGCATCGGACTCGTCGGGACCTGTGCGATCTGTCTCGATCGAACTGTCTTGGGCCAGACAGCGACCGACTACGATCGTCGGCTCATCGAAATCTCACCGTACGTTGGTGTCACGGCACTGTTTTTCCTCGGCAAGCGGGCGACCCACGGCCACAGTTTGCGCCTTTCGCGTGCGCTCGACTGGGACCTCACTGCTGAAATCTACGCCATTGAAGGCGAGTTCGTCGCGGTGTTGCAAGACCTCGTCCCCACGGCGACACTCGAGTTCTTCTCGGCGATGTACATGTTCGGGTTCCCGTTCCTGCTGGTGACCGCATTGATCCTGTATTTCCTGTTGCCGTCCCAGCGATACATGAAGGAGTTGCTCATCGCATATCTGCTGAACTACGTCATTGGGACGCTTTTTTACACATTATTCATCGTCTATGGGCCGCGCAACCACCTCTCATCCGTCGACGGACTGATGTACTCGTTTTATCCTCAAACGCAGGAAGTCACGGCGGCGGTGTCGGCGAACACGAACGTCTTCCCCTCCCTCCACACATCGCTTGCGGTCGTCGTCATGATGTTCGCTTGGCGATCGCGACGCGAGTATCCGCGGTGGGTTCCGATTGCGTCGTTCGTGACGATCTGTGTCGTCTTCTCAACAATGTACCTCGGCATCCACTGGCTAATCGACATTATTGCAGGCATCCTTCTCGCCGTGGGGAGCATCTCTGGAGCCAAACAAATAGTTACTCGCGTGGAGGGGACGGCCGGATCTGGTCACACTACCGATAAAAGTGAGAATGCCATGATGTCCGACGGGAGTGATTGATCGATATCACTTTGATTGACTTTATTAATGATGCGGTTCTATCAAAGAACGTCAGCTATCTGACTCGCCAACCCGTTGTTTCGCGCAACCGAAGGCAAGTTGGTTTCTCAGGCATTGATATCCATGCTGATATCTAACAAAGTAATACTGTATTGGTCACGGAACAAAAGACAATGGTACCCCGAGCGGTGTCCCGAAACGGGACGGTGAGAGTATCGTGACTGCACAATCGCTCTCCTCACTCAAGCGCGTCCAATCTAAATGAGATCTGCTTGTCCGTTTTTCGCCAATCGGTTACGCCAGCAAGTAACATCTGACAAAGGGCTCCCGAGCTGACGAGCTCCAACTTGAGCAACTAGATGTAGCTCACGAGCGGGACTGGGGTATAGAGCAAGGCGTTGAAATCGGAAGGTCTCTCCCGGCATACGGTCGATCGGTCGCCCTCTGGGGCTGACGGCGATAGTCTTGGTCAGCCAACAACGGGTCATCGCACCGCCCGGACGCCGAACGCCGACACCGACAGCCCGCCAATCAGGACAGGCATCCAGTAGATTGCGCCCCGGAAAATGAGGACGGCCGCGGTGATTGTCGGCGCTGCAACGCCAGTCGTGGGAACCAGCAGCGTGACGAATGCGGCTTCGATACTGCCGAGTCCGCCCGGCAACGGAGCAGCGCCCGCGAGGTTTGCGAGCGGGATCACGAAGAGCGAGACATACGCCGAGACATCGTGGCCGATCGCCGCGAACGCGACCGTGAGCGCAGCCGTCTGAAAGAGCCACCCACATAGCGACAGGCCGATGATTGCGGTCAGTCGCCACTGGTCCGTCGCCACGCGTTCGATGTTCTCGAAGAATCGGCCTAGTCGGTCGGCGATGTCTTCCTCGAGCGTCTCGGAGTCGAAGCGATCGAGCCCGAGCCGGCCGAGTCGGGGCGCGACGATCGCGGGGAGTCGATCGACGATCGTCCGGTGGTACCGCCACACGAGCGCCATTACGAGGACGATGCCCGCGATCAGGACGACCGCCGAGCCGACGGCCGTCTCGAGACGTTCGCCGATCGCTGCAGTGGTTGCGTAGTAGCCGACACCCACGAGAATCAGCGCAATCGATGGAACGACGTTGATAATGTCAACAGTCGCGATCCCGACGAGGCTGGTCTCGTAGCGGGCATCGGATGTCTTCGAGATGAGCAAGGCGGCGATCGGCTCGCCGCCAGCCTGCCCGAACGGGGTAACGTTGTTCGCGAAGACGGCCCCAGCATAGACGAGAAACGACTTGCCGACTGGGAGATCAATGCCGAGCGCGGCCAGCACGGTCCGCAACATCAGGCTCCAGGCGGCCAGCCAGCCGAGCGCGAGTGCGAATGTCACGACGACCAGGGAAGATGTTGCCGACAGCAACGAGTCGAGAACGTCACGGGCGCCGACGAGAAAGAACAGGATCGCAAAGGCTGCGATCGCGCCGGCGATGCCGATTAGGAATGCCCGCCGATTTCGCTCGTCCATGGCGGGTATGGACCATCAGCAAACTTGAAACGTCTGATTAGCCTCGACAGTACAAACGTCTACGTGTGTACGCATCACGGGGGGCTAGTGTCATTGCTGCATCATGTTCCCATGGTGCTAAACTTTAGCTGGCTTGCAACGCGATCCACTCATTGGTCTCTCTTATTCGATCCCTCTGTCCCGATCAGTTGCTGGCCCCGGTCAATCCAACTTTCTGCCAGTTCCTCGGTGGTCTCAGCGGCTGTCGCGACGTGTGTACTGTCGGCGATAGCAAGTTCGGAGACTGACTCGATTCCTGCGGATCGAAGCCGTTCAGCATACACCGGTCCGATTCCTCCAACATCATCAAGCTCGTACGAGTATGGGGCAGCGACAGCCACCTCGTCAACGGCCTCTTCGACTTCAGTACGAATCGCCTCGCTGACGTTCTCAACAACCACCGTCTCGATGCCCTCGCCGGTTTCGACTTCGACAGCGATCCCCTGTGGTCCAGTATTCAAACCGATTTCATGACCGAGTGCGTCTTCAAGAAATGTCTCGATAGCTGTCGCATCACGAGTTACCATTCCACGTTCGAGCTCACCGTCGTCGTCTGCGAGGACCACTTCCAATTCGTCGACGTCACCAACCGTGACATTGGTTTCAACGTCGATACCGAGTGTTTCCTCGATACCGTCGCTAATAACGTCTGCGAGTGTTGGCCGCTCGGATTGCTCGAGGAACCACTCGGCGACTTCGGGCCAGAGATCTCGATGAGCCCCATTGGACATCGCGAGACCGACATGGCCGCTGGGATATTCGATGGTCGAAACGTCAGCAGTCCCGACGACATCGTTAAACGGTTTGCTCGCTGCCGGCGGAACGAGAACGTCATATTCACCGACAATTTGTAGAAGGGGCATATCGATGTTCGTGACGTCGACGTGTTCGCCGTCGATGGTCAGTTCGTTCTCGTAGAGGAGATTGTCCTGATAGATCTCTTCGAGGAACTCAGCATAGACTGTACCAGCGACGTCGACGCTATCGGAGAGCCACTGCTCCATTCGCGCGAAGTTTCGGACGAAATCCTCGTTTTCGAGTCGATTGGACAACTGCACGTACTTCGTGATGTTGTTGGCTACCGGATCCATCACATCGAAGCCAGCAGCGAGAAACTCTCCGGGGACGTTCCCGAACGTATTGGTCACTGTCCGCGGATCATAATAGTCCTCGTCGCCCCACAGCTCAAGAACGCCGCCGGTGTCGTCAAAGTACAGGCCAGTTGCCATCAGCGCGAGTGCATTCACTTTCTCCGGATGGAGCGCGGCGTAGATGGCCGACATCGTGCCGCCCATGCAGTAGCCAAGGACATTGATGGCGTCCTGACCCGATCGCTCGCGTATATCGTCGATGCAATTGTCGATGTAACGGTTGACGTAGTCTTGGAGTCCGAGCCGTTGATCGAGGTGTGACGGCTCGTGCCAATCGATGAGGTACACGTCGTGACCGGCTTCCAGCAGTCGGCGGACGATCGATCGGTCTGTTTGGAGATCGAGGATATACGGTCGGTTGATGAGGGCGTAAACGATGAGAATCGGAATCTGATGCTGGTTCTCGGTAAGCGACTCGTAGCGGAGTAATTCGAGCTTGTTCTCCGTGTAGACGACTTCATTCGGAGTCTGACCGACATCGGCGGACGCGGCGTCCTGGAGCCGGTCTTGGGCGACAGTCGCTTTGCGAACGACATCTGTGGTCGTTTCGAATACCGTCTGCTGGGCCGAGAGAAGGATCTCGAATGGAGGCCATTGCTGGTTGTCGTCCGAGGTCATAGTCGTCCTCTCGTGAACGTTGTTTCTGAGGCGTACTGTCCCGCCATCGTGTTATCCAGACTCCTCCGTGATTTTCCCACCAGTCCCTTCGACGATGCGAACCTCCCGATCACTCTCCTCGAGGAGTTTCCGACGAACCCCCGAGAAGTGCTCTGTGTGGTCGCCATGTTCCCCGACGACGATGATTTCTGCGTCTACCTCGTCGGCGTACTCGAGGATGACATCGTGTGGACTCCCGTGTCGAGTGTCTCCCACGACGCGAACGTCTTCTGTTGCTGCCATCTCCGCGACCTCTTCGATGCATATTGCGGCGTGATCAGCAGCGTAGATAGTCGCCAGTTCCGCCGAACTGAGGGCAGTATCGTCGAAGCGACGCTGGTCGACGGCACAGATGACATGCAGCGGTACCCCGCGATCTGCTGCGAGTTCGATTGCCTGTTTGGCCGCCTGTCTGGCGTATTCGCTGCCATCAGTGGCCAACAGAATTGATCCCATGCGTGGTGACTCAACAGGAAGCGAGTTAGTTCTTGTAGGGAACCCCCTACTCGCTCGGCCCTTGGGAGTGGTGTTAACGCCTGACGCTCTTGTGGCGGAGATTGTTGATACAGTTTCCTGCCGTCGGCTCGAGTCAAGACTTGGCCGCCAGAGTCACTGAGATGCAAGTTCGCGATCTATTGCACTCGCCGCAGAATCGCAGGACGGCTCCGCATCAACAATGTGCTACACAAGAGCGACGCCTGAAATTAGCTCAAGACGAATGTTCCAAGATGGATGTATCGGCGGATTATCGCTGCTTGTCGTCCTGTTTTTGATGGTCCTCAACTCGCACCTGCTCGCTTGTCGTTGACGAGCGGAAAAGTCGGTCATAGACGGTAGACGTGAGAATGTTGAGAAGAAGGAACGCAATGAAGGCAACGCCGATCCACCCCCACTCGTGAACAGCAAGCGGAACAACTTGGAAGAAGTCGTGTACTGGGGTGTACAGAACTATCAGGTGGAGGAGAAACGAGAACCCGATAGCGGCCAACAACCACAGATTAGATCCGAGGGTCAGACCGTACCGAGAGCGAATGACGTAGATCCGGATCAGTTCCCCGACGACGATGAACGTAAACAGGAGCGTCTGTGCACGGACGAGCGAGCCGGTGGCCTCGAGGCCATAAAAGAAAAGCCCGAGACCGATAATCGCCAGTAACATGGCGATCGTGACGATCGACACGAGCACACGCGTATTGATCACGCCTTCGTCCGACGGTCTCGGAGGCCGCTCCATGAGTCCGGCAGCGTGTGGATCCGCCCCAAGGGCGAGCGCGGGCAGCGTATCCGCGACGAGGTTGATCCAGAGGATCAAGACGGGAGTCAGAATCAGTGCCTGGGAAGTTCCTGTAAATCGCTCGGGAAACAGCAGACTGCCAAGCAGGACACCAAGAAACACCACCAGGACCTCACCGGTATTGGTCGAAACGAGGTAGTTGACGAACTTTCGAACGTTCTCGAATATCCCTCGCCCCTCTTCGATTGCGTCTCGTATTGTCGCGAAGTTGTCGTCACGGAGGATCATATCCGACGCCTGCCGTGCGACGTCGGTCCCACGATTCCCCATGGCGATCCCGACATCGGCTTGTGTGAGTGCGGGCGCATCGTTGACGCCGTCGCCGGTCATCGCGACGTTGTGGTCATTCGCCTGTAACGCGGACAGTATCCTGACCTTGTGGTCCGGTGTAACTCGTGCAAAAATGTCGACCTCTTCGACGGTGTCGCGCAACGCGTCGTCCGACTGGTCGTCGATGTCGCTGCCGGTAAGCGCGCCTTCCGGGTCGAACCCGATCTGCTCGCCGATCGCCTTGGCAGTCGTTATATTGTCACCGGTCGCCAGGACTGGCCGAACGCCCGCGGACTGACAGTCGGCGATCGCCTGTTCGACTTCTGCACGGGGCGGATCGAGCATTCCTTGGAGACCGAGAAATACCATCCCGTCCTCGATCTGGTCCGCATCCGCGTCTGGATCGTCGACCGTCTTCGATGCGAAGCCGAGGACACGAAGTGCATCCTCTGCAAACGACTGGGTTCGCTTGAGGACGTCTTGTCGTTTCGCGTCGGTAAGCTCACACACTTTGCCATCCTCGAGGATGCGGTCACACCGCTCGAGCACGACTTCCGGCGCACCCTTCATGTAGGCGGTTGGCTCGTCGCCATTGACGAGTACCGTCATCCGTTTGCGTTCTGAGGAAAACTGAATCTCGCGTATCCGCTCGCCGGGCCGATCGACACCGGCGTCGTCCGCCATTCGCTGGACCGCGATCTCGGTCGGCTCGCCTCTGTACTCGTTTTCGTCTGTTCGTTCCACATTGTTACACGCGGCACCACATCGGAGAAGCCACTCGAGTGCCTGGTCAATGTCCTGGCTGTGCCGAGTGTCCGTTCGCTGACTCCCTCCGTTCCCGTCGGCCGATACCGGACTGAGATCGGACGACTCGACGACGGTTCCAGCGGCGTAGAGGCGTGTCACCGTCATCCGTTCTTCGGTGAGTGTTCCGGTTTTGTCGGTGACGATGACGTCGGTCGATCCGAGGCTCTCGACGACTGGGAGTCGTCTGACGAGGGCGTTTCGATCGACCATCTTTCGGGCTCCAAGCGCGAGCGTAAACGTCACTACCGCAGGCAATCCCTCCGGGACTCCCGCAACGGCCAGGGTAATACTGACGAGAAGGACTGAGACGATACCCGTCGCGGTAAAGAGAAACTGGACGACAGTGACGAGGACGATGAGGACAGCGACGAGAGCGCCGATTTGCGTTCCGAGCTGTTTGACTTCCGCCTCGAACGGGGTTTGTCGGTCGTCGGACTCGCCGAGCTGGGTTGCGATCCCGCCGACCTCCGTTTCCATACCGATCTCGACAACGACGGCTCTCCCGCGCCCTTTCACGACGGTCGTATTCATGTAGACCATGTTACGCCGGTCGGCTAGTGGCGTATCGTCATCGACGGCTTCCGGATTCTTCTCGACCGGCGTACTCTCCCCCGTGAGCGCGGATTCGTTCGTCCGTAGCCCGTCTGCTTCGAGGAGCCGTGCATCCGCTGGAACCGCGTCGCCCTGTTCGAGGTAGATTACGTCACCAGGGACGAGCCGTTTCGAATCGATGGACTGCTTCGTTCCATCACGAATTCCGATCGCATTCGGGCTCGCGAGTTCACGAAGTGCCTCGATCGATCTCGTGGCCTGGTAATCCTGGACGAATCCGAATAGCCCGTTCACACACAGGATTAACGCGATGAACGCGGCTTCGGCGTAGTTCGGTTCACTCTCCGGGAAGAGCCCGACGCCGAGTGAAAGCAGTGCCGCCACGACGAGCAGGTACATGAGCGGATTTCGAAACTGAGAGAGCAGGAGTTCGACGCGCGACGTGCGCTCCGCCTCGCGGATGTCATTCTCCCCGTATTCCTCGAGCCGTCGGCCCGCCTCGGCGGACGACAGCCCACCGTCGTCAGTCTCGAGCGTCTCGAGAGTGTCTCTTGTGGACTTGCCATGCCACGGCTCTGTGCGGTCGTTTCGAGGATTTCCCGTCATACTGTCCACCTCGCTGCTGCTGGGCGCTCGATTACGTGTCCCTCCCACGCCTCGAACTGCTGGGCTACTTCCTGATGTTCGACGGGGTCCGACGGTGGCCCGATGAATACCGGAACGCTATCGGTCCACAGCCGGCCCGATATCCCGTGGTCTGTCCTCGGCTGTCGTCGCTTCACTCTATCGGCCAACGCGGCTTCGATACTCTGTTTTGGATCTCTGTGTGACCAGTCAGCGTTCTCCTCGCGTTCGAACGTGAACGAGTCGACGAAATCACGCGTCACCCGTCATCCCCCAATTTCGAGCGTGACTGGGCTGTCGTCTTCGAGTGGCCAGTCAATTGATGGAGGGACGTGGCAACCGCTGCTCGCGTTCTCGGTTCTTCGGGTTTGAATTCTCTCATAGTCGACCAGACAGTGGACATCCATATGAACAAAGGTACCAGTTCGGTGCGTCACTCACCATTCTCGACAGGCTCTCGAACCGTTAGAACAGGAACCGGTGATGTCCGAATGAGCGATTCCGTGACGCTTCCGAGCATGTATCGATCGAAGCCAGTTCGACCGTGTGTCCCGACAACGACGAGATCGACGTTGTGGTCGTTAATATACGAGAGAATCGCTTTGGGAATCGAGGGGGCGTGTTCGACTGTCTTCGAAACTGGCTCGACGCCAGCGTTCGCTGCGAATTCCGCTGCCTCGTCGAGCAACTCGGTCGCGCTTTCCTCTAATATCGATTGCTGGATGTCGCTCCGGACGTCGACACCGAGACTTGTGAGGGCGATGACGGAGAGGAGGTGAAGCGTTGTCTCCTCGGCGTTCACGACGTCTACGCCCATTGCGAGTGCTTGATTCGCACAGTCACTTCCATCAGTTGGGACGAGGACATCTTCATATGGGTACTGGCGTTCGTCGGCTGCATCTGGTTGCATCGTGAGGACTGGGACGTCCGATCGTCGGACTACCCGCTCGGTGGTACTCCCAAGGAGCAAGCGCTCGAGGCCTTGCCGACCGTGAGTGGGCATAGCGACGAGATCAATGTCGTTCGCTTCAGCGTAGTCGATGATGATTCTGTATGGGTCTCCTTGTCGAACATCTGTAACAGTGCTCACGCCCCGTTGCTTGGCACGGTCGGCTGTCTCTCGAACGAGTTGCTCGCCTTCCTGTTCGAGGGCATCCACGACTTCCCCTCGAATTCGTGTCACACTATCTCGTGTTGTATCCGCCACGTTGAGGATATGGACTGTCGAATCGTGTGCGGTCGCGATATCGAGGACGTGCTCAAATACGTCTGTCGCCCCATCGCTCTCGTCAACTGGGAAGAGAAGGGTATCGAACATATGTAGATCCTTGGGTTGAGTACACAAAACAAGAGGGGATGGTTATAGAGGGATGAGGTAAGTCCTACGGAGGTTGTTCCTGTAGATCTCCACAGAATACAGTCGACAGCCTTTGTGGCTACGCTTTTTCGCGATTGAGATAATCATCAATAGGGTCCTCAATGTCTCCCATGATTGCTTCTAAGAGGTCTGTCACTGTTACCATTCCAATGACTTCCCCATCTTCTATTACCAACGCGAGTTCTTGATGTTCGGCCTGAAACTGATCGATAGCATCGCTTATATCGACATCTGGCGACAGAGTCATCGGCGGAGCAGCGATCTCTTCGAGATTGAGGTCTCCTGTAGCCATTTCATCGCGATATCCGCCTAACACTGGGAAGTAGATGATACCACGGAAATCTGTAAGATCGTCACCGATCAATGGATACCGTGTGTGTGGTTGCTTTTCGATTCGGTTGAAATTCTCCTCGAAATCAACCGCCGTTGAGAGGGCAACAATATCATCAGTGGGGACCATCACCTCACGAACGGGCTGTTCTCCGATGTTGAGTGCATTCATAACCTCTTCCCGCCGCTCTGGCGCGAGATTGCCTTCATCGAGGACAGAACCGAGTCGATTGCGGAGATCCGCTCGTGACTCGATGACTTCCTGTTCAGTTTCACGCCATGCACCAGTCATCTCGATGCCGAACAGTTTCAGCGTTCCCTTTGCGATCCAGTCTCCGAACCAGATCGCCGGGGCAAGCACCTTCGCGAACCAGTAGAGTGGTCGTGCCCCGTACTGACAAACTTGCTTTGAACGTTCGACACCGAGATAGGTCGGTGTCTGTTCGCCATGTGTGAGATGAATCAAGTTAATAAGCAAAAAGCCAAGTAATGAGCCTGCCCCGATCGACGCGAGCGCCGTATTCTGGAATACCGGCTCGAATAGTGCTGCCAGCCCAGGTTCAGCAACAATACCTAACGCGATGCTCGTTCCGGAGATCCAAATCTGGCATGTCGTTAGATAGAACTCGAGATCATTGGTCATCTCCCATGCAAGTTGAAGCGATGGCGTGTCGAATTCAGACTCGGGATACTGTCGAGCACGGGTCAGACCGAACTCAATTGCGACGAAAAACGCGTTCAATCCGATGAGAAGGAGTCCTGCCAGTATTCGTAAACTGATCTCAAGTGGTTCCATCAATGACTCGTAGTGTTAGACACCACAAATTAGTATGGGAATGTCACTGCGACATTTCATAGAATGTAGTGAATTAGGTTCGGTGCCTACTGTTCACGCCGGGGAGGATGCCCATAGCCGTACCATCCGACAGTAAGTAGCGTTACTTTGATCTGCGGGTTTTGAGCCACGGCTCTCCGGGTAAATGACTGCCACCAATCTCCTACGGAAGAGCGAAAATCAAAGAGCAATTGCGAAATCGGTGGTAAAGGTTACGAAACCACTTCATAGCGCTTCTCCCATTTTGAAGCTTGTAGTCTTTCTGCTTCTAAACGAACTCGCGACTGTTATATTAGCACACCTACCTAACCGTTGTTTCAGCGACGATGATGTCGAACGCGTAGGATTTCAACAGAGCCTCTTTGTAGTAGCAATGGAGGAAGCTACGCATAATCTCTGGTGGCTCATGATCTCGTGTTCGCCCCGTCTTCTCCGGAGCGAACACGTCGAACTCTTCGAGAAACCTGAAGGAGAGGTGCTCAAACAACGCTAGCGCCTCTGTCTCTACCGAAGAATGCTCTTGCAGGGTCGCTGGCTCATCCACCACAGCGTTCATCCTGCTCTTTGGTGTGCCACTCGTTCTATGACACCCTCAGTCTCCGATATAACCTCCAGCGGCGACACTGGTTCAAGCACCGACTCGTTTCCGGAATATGGCGCTGAAAGCCTCCATCTTGAGAGAACTCGAGATAACCGATGAAGCGAACAGTTGAAACTGTCCCTGTTCAGTAAGCGGTGACGATTCGTCACCAGCCCTATTGCACGTACTTACTCGTGAGGTAAAGCAGGTACGCCGTTCCCGTCGATCCGAGGAGGGTCAGGATCCAACTTGCAAGTGTTCCGGCATATTTGCGTGTATCTACGCTGCTTCCCGCACCAGCGAATCCGCAGCCGGCGATGCTGTTGATGATGATGTGGTTGTAGGAGATCGGAACACCGAGCGTATTCGCGATGATTTGGACCATCGGAATCGCGGTCAAGAGGACCGCGAGGGACGTTCGTTGTCCGAGGCTGGCGTACTGTCGACCGACGGCCTGGAGCATAACGGGACTTTTCGTCCACGCGCCGACCATGATACCGAGTCCGCCGAACGCGATCAACGGAAGCATCCCGAACCCGAGTTCACGAACCGTGCCAACGAGTGGTCCGACTGCCAGTCCGACTTGGCTGCCGCCACCGATGAACGAAAACACGATTCCCGCGAACAGGACCGCCTTGTCGACCGCACGATCCATTTGGGCCGACTCCGGAACGTATCGCCGTATGAGGACGACTATTCCGTACGCCAGGACCACGGCGACGACCCCGGACACGACCCACGATGCGATCGTGAGATACCAGTAGCCGAGGGTTGGACTGTAGCCTGCCGCCAAACCGACTCCAGCGACCGCGCCGAACGTCGAGAACGCGACGGGGATCGAGTGTTCGAAGTAGATTCCCAGTCCGACGTACAGTCCGATAACGAGCAGTGCGATCGTCCCCATCTCGAAGGTGATGGTTCCGGAGACGATTTCCGTCCCCACGCCGCGTGTCACCGCCGCACCTTGGATGACGGCACCGACGAATCCGACGATTCCGACGAGGAACGCTCCCCGGAGTACCCCGACCGAGTTCGCCCCGATCGCAGGTGCCATTGAGACGGAGACACTACTCGCGCCGGTCACTGCTGCAACGGCGAATGACACGAGAAACGCACCGGCCAGGAGAACCAGTGATGGCATGTCGTCACTTGCGAAACCGTAGACGTTGGTGTAAAGCGTATCGAAATCGCAGTGTACGACTTCCAAAGGATTATCCGGCGTGAGACGTGACCGTTGCATGGCCCAGTCGAAGTTGGAGCGGCCGCCATGAATAGCCGACGAACAATCCATCACGGGCTGTCGGTATACGTTATGGATCCATCATGGGACCCAACAACACCGGGGGATCCCCCGCTGATCGAATCGTGGAGAAAACCGTCCGCACTCCGCAGGTCGAAACGGTTCGGGCGTCCGTTCGACGATTCTTGACGACCGATTGATCGTCGATCGACCAGTACAGCACTGTTTGGTCGAGCGTGCCCGGGAAGTAGCTGAGACGACCCGACGACGGCGGCTACTTGCCGGTGCCTAGTACAGTTTCTCAGTCGCCGTCAGCGGTATACACGCCTCCACGACGTTCACTTCCGATTCTCACGCTATTCCACTTTTGTTGCTCTGTTGCAGCGCATTGGTCTTTAGTTAAGCCTCAATCCTCGGTTGTGTAGCGGTAGCGAGCCTCTCTTGGAGTCTCGATCGTTGTTGATGTCTTTTTGAGCGTCGTCGATCAGTCGATCCAGTAACTGTGGCTCTCTCACTCGAAAACAACAGGGTTTCTTCAGGTCGCCTACCGATCTTACGACTTCTCGTTCGGTTCCACTTCTTGATGTCAGAGCGAGTTGACTGACGCCTACAGAGACGATTGAGATGGAGGGTTAGTTGAATGAGTCTGAGTATGGGTCAAAATCATTATTGGAGTGCCATACGAGTAGTCAGAATGTCTATTCATGGTGCGGCCAACGCAGCAGCGCGAACGCGACCAGATGTCGGTAACGGAAGCCGACGAAAATGAGAGTGAAGAGCAGACATGTCCTGAATGCGATTCAGGCGCTCTCGTTGCTAGCAACGATAGTAACGAAATCATTTGTGAGGAGTGCGGCCTCGTTATCGAAGAGCAAAATATCGACCACGGGCCAGAATGGCGCGCGTTCAATCATGCCGAACGGCAGAACAAAAGCCGGGTTGGTGCACCCACAACCCAGACGATGCACGACAAAGGGTTGACCACCCAGATTGACTGGAAAAATAAGGACGCACACGGAAGGTCAATCTCCTCAAAAAAGCGTAATCAGTTACATCGACTGCGTAAGTGGCAAGAACGGATTCGAACCAAGGATGCAGGTGAACGAAACCTCCAGTTTGCGCTTTCGGAAATTGATCGCATGGCGTCGGCACTCGGTGTCCCCCGTTCTGTCCGGGAGGTCTCATCAGTGATCTACCGACAAGCGCTCAGCAATGACTTGATTCGTGGACGGTCTATCGAGGGCGTCGCCACGAGCTGTCTCTACGCTGGCTGTCGCCAAGAGGGGATTCCGCGGAGTCTTGAAGAGGTGACTGAAGTCTCTCGCGTTGGGAAGAAAGAAATCGGGCGCACATATCGCTATATCGCCAAGGAACTCTCCCTCGAGATGAAACCAGCCGACCCCAAAGAGTACGTCCCGCGGTTTTGTTCTGACCTCGAGGTGAGTGAAGAAGTGAAGATGAAGGCGATCGAAATTATCGATGAGTCTGCTGAACAGGGTCTGCTTTCAGGGAAGTCGCCAACGGGATTTGCGGCAGCAGCCATTTATGCGGCATCGCTTCTCTGTAACGAGAAAAAGACCCAAAAGGAAGTTGCTGAGGTTGCGCAGGTGACTGAGGTGACCATCCGAAATCGGTATCAAGAACAGATCGAAGCGATGGGTCTCAACTGACACTGAGGCTGAGGACGAAATACACCACTGCTACGAAACGACTGACTGCTGCCAGACCGGCTACTCGTTGGCCGCGAGCTCGTCAAGAACACGGTCACCGAACGCAACCACGAGTAATGCGCCGACCAGATCGAAGACAATGTCCAAGAACGTGTCTTTCCGGCCGTACGTGACGAGTATCGGCTCGAGATCCAGGCGTTTCGCCGTTGCGTGAATAGCATACTCGATGGTTTCCCAGACAAGCCCTAAACTAATGACGGCGGCAACGACTCGTGGGCCAGGATCGCGCCCCTTCCTGCGACTGACCACATAGACGATTCCGGCCAGAATCGACGAGGAATGTGCGTGTGTAAGGTGATCCCACCACCAGACGTCGTCATAGGGACCGAGCATGCCGACAGCATGAGTAACCATTGCAGTGTTCACATAGGCTCGCTGCCACGGCTTGAGTTTAACACCATACGCACGCGTGACGACCGTGGGAAGGTATGTGCCGATCGCCGCAACGACAGCATTGACAACGGCGCCTAGATTCCGGCGTCGGAGTCCGACGAGGAATACCGTGAGCAGCGTATATCTAGCCTCACGACCCACTCCCTGTTCAGCTGTCGACATCTTCTGTATACAATAGACTGACTACTCGGGCCATATAGCAGTATCGCCCCGGAGACGGACCCAGACGCCTCGGACAGTCTCAGTTAGTACTCGTCCATCGTTCTCAGTGACAGTCATAGACTCTCGATGCATGCTGACGACGATCTAGAACTGATTTCATCACGGTTGATACGTGGGCCTGCTTGCGATTACCGTAGCTCGATACTGAGGAAGAGCCGCTAGTGAGGACTCCTAGTTTTAAGTGATATCCATGACTATCAGTGAGGCAAGAAGATCGGAGAATATACCCACCGCTCATCGGTTTGGGTCGCGGGGGCGTCAATTCGCCCCCTCGAGTTGGCTACTCAATCCTGCGACCCGGATCGACATAAAAGTTCGCCTCTCGAGGAGCCATTGCTCTGTCCAGCATGATATCTCGTTTCCTTCGAGAGTCGTCTCTCCCCCCAGCAGCATCGTGACTTGACCGACAACCAGCAGTACACGACCACAACGACCCTCCATGACAATTGGAAAAGATCCGGACGCAGTTGACGCAGAAACGCCCACTGATCACGACGTTGCCGCCGCTCTTGGCTTCGACAGCGTCGATACGCACACCAGCACTGATCCAACGGCCGACGACGGTGATGATGAACTCCCGAGTCGCGCAGAGATGTGGACCATCATCCAAGAGCAGTCACAGACGATCGACCGCCTCGAGGAGCGTGTCGACGAACTCCAGCAGGAACAAAACCGCGCCGATCGCAACCGAAAGGAGATCGCCAGTCAACTCCATGAAATCACCGAGTCGGTTGCCGAAACCGACGAGACGGCTGACCAAGCAAAAGAAATTGCGAAGACTGCGAACGCAAACGCTGAGCAGGCCAAGTCGATCGCCGAAACCGGTGAGACCGCGTTCGACCGCGAGGATCCAGAGGAACTGCCCGGCGGCATCGAACCCTCGAGCAGTCCATTGGATTTCCTTGCGAACTGCCGCCAGCACCGCGTCAAAAAACACCTCGTCGACAAGGGGATGACGCGGAAGAACCGATTCCGGGCACTCCTTGTAATGAAGCGCTGGGACGAGTTCGCAACCAAGCGCACGAACGGGAGCGGAATTTTCTGGACACGAGACGATGTCCAGGATGCGCTCACTGCAATCCTCGGAAAGCGTCCCCACGCACAGACACTCAAACGCGTGTGGGACGAGATGGTTGCGCTCGGAAGTTCGGACATCGATGTCACCGAGCGTCGTGTTTCTGCGAAACAGACTCCAACGGAGATCATCGCGATGGACATCGAGACTGCTGAGGGACTGCTCGAGGCCCGCTATCACCATCTCGAATTGCTCGACTCGGATGGACAGGTCACTGGTGGCGTCACACCCGTTGTGACTCAGAACGACAGGGCAGAGGTGTGAGAAAGCGGTTGACTTCATCCCGAGAGGGAGCATCTATCTAACGAGCACAACGAACGGATCTGGTCGTCGTCGGACCACGACGACGTCGCCGCTACCAATAGCCGCAGGTGTAAGAGACGATCGTCCCTTTCAGAGACAGTATTTGTTCCTCTAACGCTGGTTATGGAGGTTCGGCTTTGGACCTACTCACAACGGGTGTGATCATGACCGGTCAGTTGTGATCCGCACGATCGCACTTTCACAGGAGAAGATCATTGTGAGATAGGCATGATGAGCCCCTGATCAACAGAATCCCATGTATCACTGGGTAATATTGTGGAAAGTGAGGGGAATTGATATGAATTCAATCAAAACGGTGACTTGGGCGTGGGGAGAGGCTGTGAGGAACCCGTCCTCACGCTCTGTCAGAGGCACATCTCAGGCACATGGACCGTGTCGAATACTCGTCTCCACACGAGTCGTCTGGGACAAACAGTACAACTTGGAGGAGTGGGAGTGGCGTTCGGTGACTCCGTCGATACCCTGTCTCGAGAAGTGGTTTCTAGTCTGAGCGTGTTACTCAACGAGTTCTGCCTGATCTTTGACGGAGAGTTCTTGGTCACATCGTAAAGCCGTCTCGAGTGTGCCGCTGAGAGTCGCAGCGGCATCTTGCTACAGACAGTGATACTGCGTTAGAATGGCGTGCACTAAGTGCACGTAGTTTAGTTACCGTTAGAGAACGGCACTATCGGACCGCCTACTCACTCACGGCTCGAAACTCTATATCGTTTTGAAATAGCACCAATTTATATCTTGACAACCCACCTATTAGGTGTATAATTCCAATGACGGATTCAATCTCTTCGGACATTAATTTGTCCGATAACGGCGAGAGTATGGCCGATCTTGTTGAAATAATTCAGCAGCATGAGAAGAAATTGAGTGACCTTGAAGAAAACTATGTTCCCACAGTCGTTGTAAGAAAGGTATTACTCGAATATGGAATTGACCCTAACACTGTTGATGAAATCGTTGGAACAATCGAAGAAGTTGACGAGCAGTGGGGTGGTGACAATGTGTGACTGTGGCTATCAATGCTGTCAGCGTGTTCAGGAACTTGGTCGCGTCGCAAAGCCGTCTCGAACCCGCTCGTTTGTTTCAGTGTAGAACGCTCCTCGAGTCATCTTGGCGAACGCCTTCACAGCACGACCGGCGGCCGAATATAGTCGAGCGATAGCCAGCAAACCCAAGTACGGCGTCGGTCGTAGACGTTTGTAGTTGCATGCGCCTGACGTTCGATGATGGAACGCTGCTACTTGAGGACGCACCCGATAGTGTTCCCTACGCCGAGTGGGACGATCGCGTCGACGAGTATCGAGCGCAGGCCTATCGCTATCACGACCTCCATCAGTGGGCAGTTCCCTCCAGTCGCGACCAGCAGACCCTCGCGCAGGCCACGATGGCTAGCGAACCTCTTGAAGACGATGCTAGAGCCTACAGTGACCTTGCCCTCTCACCTGCCGTCGCGATCGAACCTCGAGGCTACCAGCAAGCCGCCCTCGAGGCCTGGATCGATCACGACCGTCGGGGGAGTGTCGTCCTCCCGACCGGCAGTGGGAAAACTTTCCTCGCGATCCAGTCGATTGCCGACGCCGGCGTCAGTACGCTCGTGGTCGTTCCCACGATCGATCTGCTCAACCAGTGGCATGCGACGCTCACTAACGCGTTCGGAGACCAGCTTCCTGACGATGTCGGCGTTCTTGGTGGCGGCAGCCACACAATCACCGATCTGACGGTGACGACATACGATTCGGCCTATCGGTACATCAACGAGTACGGCGACCGGTTCGGTCTGTTGGTCGTCGACGAGGTCCATAACTTACCTGCCCCCACCTACCAACAGATCCCTGAGATGACGATCGCACCCTATCGGCTCGGATTGACTGCCACCTACGAACGAGCTGACGACCAACACGAGGTCCTCGACGAGTTACTTGGTCCCGTCGTCTACAAGGAAGATGTCGACGAACTCACCGGCGAGTACCTCAGCGATTACGAGACGATTCACCTCGAGGTTGAGCTTACCACCGACGAGCGCGATCAGTACGAAGAGGAATACCAGCTGTATCGCGACTACGTCGACTCCCATGACTTCGACATTTGGAAGGAACGGGGCTACCAGGAGTTCCTCAAGCGCAGTTCCTACGATCCACAGGGACGACGAGCTCTAGTCGCCAAACAGCGGGCCGAAGAGATCGCTCGAACTGCTGAGAAAAAACTCGAAACCCTGGATAACCTCCTGAAACGCCACCACGACGACCGGACGATCATCTTCACAGCGAATAATGACTTCGCCTACGAGATTTCCCAGGAGTTCATCATCCCGTGTATTACTCACCAAACGGCTACCGAGGAACGCACAGACCTTCTCGACCGATTCCGGACCGGGGAGTACTCGATGCTCGTGACCTCACAGGTCCTCGACGAGGGTATCGACGTACCGGCGGCGAACGTCGGGATCATCCTCTCGGGAAGTGCCTCGAAACGTCAGTACGCCCAGCGGCTTGGGCGGATCCTTCGCCCGACTGACGACCGCCAGCCAGCACGCCTCTACGAGATCATCGCGGCCAATACCAAGGAAACGTATGTCTCTCAACACCGTCGCCAAGGGGTAGGAACCGATGCTGACAGCTGATCTCGCTCGCTCGCGCACGCGAAACGGATCTGTTGAGCCACTGTTTATTGATCCTGCCAAGCCCCAGTATCGGGAGACGGCCCAGGAACTCATCGACATCTTCGAAGGTCATCTGGGCGAACCCAAGGGTGACCTCGAGGAGACGATCGACCAGCTGACGATCGCCGATACGGATTACAAGATCGTACAGGGGCTGGCGAAACTCCTCACAGACGAGTGTGAGTTCGAGACAGTGGCTGCGACTGATCCCCAGGAGATCCGTCAGGCACTGTTCGCGAAGGCCAACGAGTCGTATCCGATCGTCCGCCAGCCCACCCTGGGAGACGATACGCAACGCCTCGAGGTCTACAGTGCTGTCGCCGACCAGCTCGGAATTAGTCTCGAAGAGTGTTACCGAGGGATGTACGCCGACCTCGAGGACAATATGCTGCTGGTTCGATTCGGCGATCTGTGCGTTGACGAATACACCGATGAGGGCCGTTCGTCAACGACCCGCCTGACCGGGGATAGCGAGGAGACATACGCTGAGGACACGATCAGCGTTGACTGGCTTCTCACGCGGTACAATCTCGCGCTGGCTCAGGCGGTCCTGTACGACGCAACGCAGATGCGGATCCGTGTGTGGGACCACTTCAACACGGTGTTCAGCTACGTCAAGTTGTTCGGGTTGATGCACCGAATCTATCCAATTGACGAAACCGGCGAGCGGGTCGACTCGACGGATGTCGCTGCAGGCTACGAAGCAATTCTGGATGGGCCTGCGTCGTTGTTCTCGAAATCCCGGAAGTACGGTATTCGGATGGCGAATTTCCTGCCAGCACTGCCGCTGTGTGACCGCTGGGAGATGACGGCGGAAGTCCTTGATGGGGACGGAGGATCGACAAACAGTGGATCACTGACGTTCGAACTCGACCAGACCGATGGATTGTCCTCTCACTACAGCGCCCAGGACGAGTTCGACAGCGATCTTGAGCGAACACTGGCCCAGAAGTGGGAACGGGCGACCACCGACTGGGAGTTACGTCGCGAGGACGACGTGCTGGATTTGGGTGCCGAGGTGATGATCCCCGACTTCGCAGTTGAGCATCCAGACGGCCGACGGGCAATCCTCGAGATCGTGGGCTTCTGGACGCCCGAGTACCTCGAGGAGAAGCTCGCGAAGATCGAGGCCGCCGAACTTGACCATCTCCTGATCGCGGTTTCTGATCGACTCGACTGTTCGGCGACCGATGTCGAGAAGGTGAGCGATCAGGTGTTGAGGTTCAAGTCCGGAATTCATGTCTACGATGTTGTTGATCTTGCCGAGGAGTATGCCCTCGAGACAGATGGACAAAAGTTCCATTCAGAGTAACGGTACGCGAGAAAGCTGGTATACTTTCACACATTAACACGGAGTGAAGGTCACGCATCGGCGCATTTGAACTCGGCGGGCAGCGTGACGATCACCGCTGTCTGTGGTTCGGTTTCGACTTTCTGGATCGTGTGGCGACGGGACTCCGTGTTCGCCGAGTGATTTCGCTTGGTTTGGCAATCAAGAAACCAAAGTCCCTACTCTAGACGTGTTTGAGACACAGCCAAAATATTTGAGAATGCCGCTACTGAAGCTCTTCAACGAGTGCAGCAACCGTCTCATCGACGAGATCTCCGGCAAGACGTCCCTGCCAGAAGTCGATATCCTCGTGGTCAATGGATTGAACGCCCCACGGGACGATCCGACTCTCATCCGGTGTCCTGCCACGAAGCCAGCTCTCCTCAGGAATGGCAATGAGGCCATCCATCCAGGACCTTGACGTTAGGGTTACTGCGATATATTGCTCGCCGTAGAATGGACGTCCCTCGTGGTTCTAGAGAATGAGCCAAGGCCGAGCGTCCTCGTCACGTTTGAATGGGTCATCGCCGTAGACGACATCGCCCCGTTCGAAAACAGGGGCTGCTTCTTCGTCGGTCACTGTTCGTCCTCGACGCTCGGGTGTGGTTTCTGAGGTGCGTGCTCGCGCCACGCCTCCTTGTCCTCGGTACCGAGTTGGTCGTTGAACAGTTCGGTCGCCCGCTCGTAGCCGCTGTATCCTTCGAGGCGCTCGGCGTCGTCGGTCACCGCCCAGTACGTTGCCTTGTGCTCGACCAGGTCGCGGTTCTTCAATCGCGAGAGAGCGGTGCTAACCGCACCCTCGTCGACGCCAATTTGAGGGGCGATCTCGCGTGCCTTGAACGCGCGCTCCTCGTTGGCGGCGAGAAACCCGAGGACCTGATCTGGGACCGAAAGATCCGCGAGCTCGTCCTCGCTCGTGTTCTCGAAGGTATCTCGGTCGATGGACATCGTTGAATGGGGATACGTTATGCACTGTAAAGAGTGTTAGGAGTGAAAGCTACGAAAACACTGAAATGCTATCCACTATTCTTACACAGTTGAGCGCGTTCGCGGACGAGTTTGGCCATCGAGCAGACAAACCAAGCACTCTCTGAATCTGACTCTGTGCAACGAGACATCGACGCCGAGACGATCCAAGAATGGCAGACGCTCCGCCGCAACCTTGCATTCGCGAACGCTGCTCTCTCGATCGCGAATGCCCAGCGCTTCGTTGATGGTGACCGTCACTTGACTGATGACAACGTTCCCACGCAACATCTGGATGGGGAACGTTCCTCCGAATACTCGAGTACAAGTGCTTGAAAGACTCTATGGGGGTTCGTCTCGTTCTCGCAAGCAACCGTGCCAACGTTTGGCCGAACACAATCTGGGAAATGGCACATCGTCGGGCCTGATGGATGTCGATACGGACGAGCATTTGCTGATGAGACAGAGAATTCGCCAGATAAGTCCATCACAGCAACAGATATTGTCGCATACGAACCGCCCGAATCACCAGACAGTACTCAATCTCGCTCGATGTCACTCTCCTCGAGAGAGGGTTCCCTTCTACAGGGTCAGACCACTGAGCAGCGCCTGGTCTTTCCGACTGACATTCGTGAGAAGAGCCCTGACGTGTGTGAGTCATGCCGCCTGCAACTAGAACATCAGCAGAAGCGGCGGTCACAAGTCATCACTCAACTCAAGCGAGTGACGCCGATTCGTGACATCGATTGGGAGGTGGTTGAAGAAGAGACTAGACGTCCCTGTGACTGGTGCCGCGCCCACGAACTCACGGCATGGCACAGTAGTGACCTCAACTGTACGGTCTGTCCAGCCTGTGGTCGGATCTTCGAGACACCACTCGGTGAGCCAACTGCTGAAAATGCGCCAGAAGAAGATCTCCTGCCGGAAACGCCAACAGAGCCGATTGAACCGATTGTATTGGGAGCAACACTCCCAGACTACGATCCTATCGAACTGGTCGGGAGCAATCGTCCACTGATCAAACACCGCGAAAAGAACAAATATGCTGAGCTGGTGCTTGAACTCGAGCGGACCGGCCATGCGTTCTCAGCCGATGGGATCGCTGCACTCGAGGAGATTCGTTCGAACTATGCAGACCAAGTTGCTGACGACACCGCCCACCAGACTGATGTCACGTTAGAGATTGGTATGACGCCGCGTACGGTAACGATCAAAGGGATATTTCCCGAGGATAGTTCATCGGTGATCGGAACGTGTTGGGATATCGTGAGCGATCCGACCAAGTGGTACCCAATCGGATGGCCGGAGCAAGGATGGATCCACCGCCGGTCAGCTGATCCCTCTATTCCTGGTGACGAGCCCGTTGTAGACGCATTTCCTCGTCTCCAAACACAGACACCATCTCAATCAGTCGATCTCGAGACGCTTCGAGAAGTAACCGAGCCAGCCCGCTATGAGCGAGGAAGCCGCTACTACGAACGTGGATCTGTGACTGATCTTGAGTACGTAGACGATACTCTCCAAGCAACAGTCCAGGGGAGCCGTCCATACGATGTCCAAGTTATACTCTCACAAGGAAGCTATGTCAGCGGCCAATGTAGCTGTCCTGATGATGCAGTGCCGTGTAAACATATCGTAGCAGCCGTGTTGGCTAGCGGTGACGTCGAAGCCGTCGGTGGTGATCAATCGCTAGATACTCTCCTTGCAGCGGCGTCCGCTGAAGAACTTCGGAGTGTGCTTACTGAGGTCGCGGACGAAGACATAAGGCTCCGCAAGCGCCTCTATGAGGAATTTGGCGAAGACTGAGGAGAATATCACGCTGGCGCAACATCGGAAGAGTGCTGGCCGATAGGAAGGTCGATATCGATCTCATCGTACCACACAACCGGACGCTTTGCGCGACCGTTTTGCTCGAGTTCGACGAGTCCGTAGTCGGCAAGCTCGGTCACGTTCTCAGTGACTTCTGGCGGATGACGGCCGACAATTCGCGCGAGTTCACGAATACTGTCTGGCTCATGATCAGCGATCGCCTCGAGGAGTTCGAGATTCGTCGGCCGAAAGATTCGACCGAACGTCTCGAGGTCCTCCACGGAGAGCGTCGACGGCTTGGGGTCGACACTCTCGCCAGCATCGAGAGCGGCAAGCGTGTCTTCGAGATCGCTACGGTCGGACGACGAGTTGATACGGACGTGAAGTGTTTGGGTCATGGGTGTGGGATCGGTGTATTACCAGTCGGTTCGTTTGGCGAACGGAAGTGCCGAACGCCAAGCACGATACAGCGTCTGCAGTCCCGGATAATCGGCCTCGTAGGAAGATTGCGATTCCACTTGTGATTCAAGAAAATTGTTCAAATCTATTCTCATATAGGACACTCTGTGTGCTGGTTTCTACAAGATCGCCGGGAACTTTATCGGTATTGTTTGCAAACGTAGAACCATGTCGATCCGGGAGGTTGTGGGACCGGACTCACTTGATCAAATGGTCTATGTTATTATGGTTTGGACTATTATCGTGTTCGCTTCTGCTTACATTCTTGACGGGCCAATTGTACGGTTAGAATCCCTCATTGGAACTGGAATTCTCCTTATTTGGGTCATCTGGGGTGTCAATTATCGTCTCCAGCAGATACAACAGGAACGGTACAAGCAGAATAAATAGATATTGAAGACGACAAGTAAATAGTGATAGTTCACCAAATATATCCAGCGAGGACATGATATAAATGCTCTTCCGATATTAGAATGTAACCTCTGTATGTCTAAACAAACTAGTCAACCTTCAGAACCAGCTTATTGGTGGATTGGTTATGTCATGCTTTTTGGCTTCCTATCTGCTGTTATTTCTATAACTCTCCAATCAGGTGTTTTTCCACATCCAGTTCCAAATTCGATCCTGAATATAATCGGATACAGTGGTATCTTTCTGATCCTGGTCGCGTTTTTCATCCAAATATTGCTTGAGTGATTAATATTTTTCTCACCTCCTGTTATTCTCAACCTCTCAATATCTAACAGGAAAACCTCGCACCCAATATTGTACTTTTGACGTTAAAATCTGACTTCAATAGTATCTGTGTACCTTCTGGTGACTAAGCTTTTAGAAGATAACACTACTTCGGGTTGCAGTTGGTTTCATGGTGGTTTTATAGTAGGGGTTTAGTTAAACAGATAGGTGTATTCTCTATGAGTGCTGGGACTGAATTAGTTGCTCTCGTCGTAATCATCTTAGGGTTGGGTGTTGCTTCACAGGTATTAGCTGACCGCTTGGAGATTCCCAGTGTACTCTTTCTCATTCTCGCAGGAGTTGCTGTTGGGCCTGAAGGGGCTGATCTTGTTGGATTAGAATCGTTCGGTGGTCCCGGTCCTCTCTCAGCGATTGTTGGACTGTCTGTCGCAATTATCGTCTTTGAGGGTGCGTTCCACCTAAAGCTTACAAAACTCCGGCAGACACCGCGTGAAGCGATTCGGTTGATTACAGTGGGTGCACTCATTGCTCTTGTTGGGACAGCTGCCGTTGTCAGATTCGCGCTCAATGTCTCGTGGGAGTTGTCGTTTCTTGTTGGCTCACTCCTCATCGCGACTGGTCCGACAGTCATCACACCAATTTTGGATGTTGTCCCGGTCCGAGATCGCGTCGCAGCAGCGCTCGAAACGGAAGGGATAGTTAACGATGTGACCGCAGCAATTTTAGCTGTCGCTGTCTTCGAAATGGTTGTTTCTGAGGAGACCGGGATACAGGTGTTAGTCGAAGAATTTGTTTCCCGACTTGGGATTGGTCTCCTCATCGGTGTCCTGGCAGCGGGGTTCCTCTGGTATCTCCTCAACCACGTTGATCTGTCTCCGTCGAATGCAGTCCGGAATTCACGACTAATCGTTCTCGTTGGAGCGCTTGCCACCTATGGAATCGCAAACACGATTATCACAGAGGCAGGTATTGCGGCGGTTGCAACAGCAGGGCTACTCCTTGGAAATGCTGGAGTCCCCTATGAGGACGAGATTGAGGCGTTCAAGGGCGATATCACGCTGATCGTTCTCTCATTTGTCTTCATCTCACTTACGACGCTCCTCTCTCTCGAGGATCTCTTTTCGCTTGGAGTCGGTGGTGTTGTCGTCGTCCTCGCTGTAATAGCAGTCATTCGCCCTGTTTCAGTGCTCCTCTGTACGCACGGAGAACAGTTCTCGTTCCGTGAGCAACTGTTCATGAGTGTCGTTGGTCCACGGGGAATCATCCCGGCAAGTGTAGCGACGCTCTTTGCACTTGAACTCCGATCATCGAACCCCGAAGCGGCGACTGTTCTCGTTGGAACTGTGTTTCTGGTGATTCTGACAACGGTTATTTTCGAAGGAGGGTTTGCCAGGCATATCGCACAAGCACTCAAGGTACTACCAATGCGCGTAATCATTGTTGGCGGTGGTCGTGTCGGTCGCGGCCTCGCCGAACGGCTGGAGGATCGTGGTGAAAATGTTATTCTTATCGATGATGATCAGGATAAAGTCGAGACGGCACGGAACGCTGGGTTCACTGTCTACCATGGCGATGGGACAGATATATCGGTTCTGCAATCTGCGGGCGCGGCGAATGCGAAAATTGTCGCTGCGGCAACGGGTGACGATGACACAAATTTACTCATCGCTCAACTGGCAAACTCGAAGTTTGACAGCGAGACAGTCATTGCTCGGGTGAATACACCGGGTAACGCCGATGCATTTGAGGAGTTGGGTGTGCGAGCAATTGCAGCTGACGAATCGATCGCCCAGTCCATGGATAATGCAATTGAACGGCCTGCTCTCTCGGAGTGGATGACTGAACTCGGTCGATCCGGCGACGTTCAAGAAATTGAAGTAACATCCGAAAAACTGGTCGGCAAATCGATTCGCGAGCTCGATCAAGAGCTCCCAGATGGCGTCTTAGTCGCACTCGTCAGTCGCGATGGTGAGTCGGAAGTACCTGATGCAGACTTGGTTCTTCAACACGGAGACCATCTCACGTTCGTCGGTCGGCGAAACGCGGTTCATGAGGCACTCGAGCAGTGCCACCCACACCTTCGTACCTAAGAATCGCGTTGGATTTTTCCACACGGTCGAAAAACCACACTGGGTTCTAGCGAGTCTCCAGAAGAAGATCTCAAAGTGCAGTGTTTAATCGT
The DNA here is from genome assembly GCF_041821085.1 of Natrinema sp. HArc-T2. Lineage (NCBI taxonomy): Archaea > Methanobacteriati > Methanobacteriota > Halobacteria > Halobacteriales > Natrialbaceae > Natrinema > Natrinema sp. HArc-T2. The sequence continues at coordinate 57,466 of NZ_JBGUAZ010000009.1, forward strand.
CTTATTGACGTGTTCCACGATAAATAATATATAATATGAAAAATAGTATGTAGATGATTGCGCCTCCAGACGTGAGGACCGACCGTCCCACGACAGCAATAAAGAGAATGAGCAGTGGGCCGACAAGCAGCAGTACATCGAAGACCCGATCCTCAGCGCCTGCCTCAAGGAGGTCTCCGACGACCGGGAAGTCACGAAGATTCATTGGTAAATCCCTCCACGACGGAAGAGTGCTCGGAGTGTTACCAACACGGGGATAATCTCGAGGCGACCGATCCACATATTGAACAGGAACATGAGTTTCCCAAGCGTCGGAAGCGACTCCGGCCCGGTGATGCCCGCGGAGAGGCCGACGTTGCCCTGAGCGCTCGCAACCTCGAAGATGACGTTCTCGAGGGTGTACTCTCCCTGTGGAAGTATCAGGAGAAGCACAAACATCCCAATGCCAAGGAAGACAAACCAGAGAAAGCCGATAATGGCTGCTTCCTCGAACTCCTGACGGACTTCCCGTTCGTCGAGCCGGCGACCGTTGATTTTCAACCGGCGAACTGCTGTCTTAGGATAAAAGACATCCGTGATACGGAATCGGATTCCCTTTAATAGCGTGAGAGCCCGGATGAGCTTAATTCCGCCGACTGTCGACCCAGCTGCACCGCCGACAATCATCCCGAAAACCACCGTGAGCTGGGCCTGTGCTGGCCACCGGCCAAGCGCGACGTTCGTCGAGTCGACTGCAGTCTGGAAGCCGGCGCAGGTCGCCGCCGAGACGAACTGGAAGGAGCTGTAACGAAACGCCGTAAACAGGGTGTCATACGTTTCGGTGACGTAGACGAGCGCGGTAAGAGCGAGCGTGCCAGCGCTCATGTAGATGAATACCCATCGAGTCTGGAGATCCGTATAGAGGTTTCGGAGGTCGCCTTGCAGGATGAGATAGTGCACCGGAAACGCGATACTACCGAGCAGCATGATCGGCAGGAGCGCGAAGTCGATAGCGGCGCTGTCATAGGTGGCGATCGAATTGTCGGTAATCGAGAATCCACCAGTTGATAAGCCAGTCATCGCGTGGTTGATTGCGCCCCAGAGAGGCATCCCGACAACCCAGAGTAACAGGATCGAGACGAATGTAAAGAGGAGGAAGATCCACCAGATCGTCTGCACTGTGGAGACGATACTCGGATGAATCCGTTCGGATCGCGCTTCGCTCTCATAGAGCGTCAGTGACCCACTGCCAGGGCGGGCGAGGATCGCCGTCGTCAGGACGATCACGCCGACGCCACCGACCCACTCGATGAACGATCGCCACCACTGCAGCGTCCGTGGTAAGACCTCCTCGTTGTCGGTCATCGTCAGGCCAGTCCCGGTAAAGCCGCTCATACTCTCGAAGACGGCGTTGAGTGGATTAGTAAACGCCGCGAGTGTCTCCGTCTGTGCCGGCGTCTCGAGGACTGGGAGCCCAAGCTCAACGGTCCACGCAATGAGGAGGAACGGGACCGATCCGAAAAGCGCGACACAGAACCAGCCCGTCGCGGCGATGATCATCCCGTGTAGCTTACCAGGCTGGGTCGCTTCCTCAAACGTCGACGCCAGGGCATAGCCGATACCAAGCGGGAGCAACCCGGAGACGACAAGAGCCGGAATCACATAGTATTCTCCCCAGACAAGCGGGACAAGCAGGGAAACGAACAGTAATCCGGCCAGCGCTTGGAACATGCGCCCTAAGTCTCGGCTGATCGTTTCCATCGCTTCGTTCATACACGCTTCACCTCCAGTTTCGTATTCCCACTTGCAGCGGTGTACTGATCAGCTGTTTGAGCTCTGATTCGCTGCCGCAGCTGGAGTAGTACATACATATAAAAACTCTCACCTCTAGTTTCGGTCATCATTTGGTTCTGTCTTCGGTATGACCGAATACATTGGTCAGTTCGGGAGCAGCGCCAAACGCCGAATAGACGGTCAGTAGATCACCGGCTTTGATCTCCATCCCGCCTTTTGGGGTAAGTGGTGAGTCCTGTCCTTCGCGCTCGATCGCAACGATTAGAACGTCGTCAGGGAGAACCTCCTCTTCCGCTGCCTCGACAATCGTTTTGCCATCGATTGGAGAATCTTCGGTAACAGTGATCTCGAAGACTTCTGCCTCTTCGCCGATTCGCATATAGTCGACGATCGCCGGTCGAGCGACCGCGCGGTAGAGATATTCGGCGATGAGCTCCTGTGGGTTCTCCATCGTATTGACGCCAATCTGGCGAAACACGTTCATGTGCTCGGGATCGTGCACAACTGAGACGACTGCTGGTACCTCGTGTTCCTGCGCGAGCAGACAGACCATGATATTGGTTGCGTCTCGGTCGGTCGTGCTGATTAGAGCGTCTGCTTCTTCGATACCGGCATCCATGAGTACCCCATGGGCCGTCGCATCGTCATTGAGAACCAGACAATCGTACTCACCGGCAACCCGATCAGCTCGTTCTTCGTCGTTCTCGATGACGACGACTTCGTTGCCCGACCGAGTCGTGATGTTGATCAGTGGCGTTCCAATATCTCCTGCTCCAACGATGAGAATATACATGTATACTTATAACTCGAGTCGCTGCATGATCACTTCCCGAATCGACATGGGAGACTCCTCTGGCCTACGTGCCATCATGACTGTTCCGTCTGTTTGTTCGCCAATGCTCTCCACAAGGGAGCCATTGTCTTTTCTACGGCATGGATACCTGTGACGCGGTGGAACTGATAGCGTTCGAAGATAGCTGCTATGTCCCGTGCGTTCGCCTCGTCGGAAACTGGAACAACGTGGTACAGAGATACACTCTACAAGAATTTGCATTAGCAGATCACTCTCTCAAATCTCCGATAAATGACCAGTTGAGGGTTTCTTCGCCATCTGGATGTCTCTCCCGAGTTACATGGTAGAGTGAAACAAGAGACGAATCGCCGTCGGAATCGTCCGTGTCAGGAGACCGCATTCGGACTAACGTGTATACTCCCTCATCCTCTATCGAGAGGACATCCCCTTTTGCTTCTTCGCGGATCTGTTGCTCTAGCGGCGGATGAGCCTCTTCAAGAAGCTGCTCGGCATATTCATGTACTGCGTGAAGTTCTGGTGGCTCAAGGGTATCCAGTTGCTCAACAAGGGCATCCGGGAGCTGCTCTGTGGGTGATCGTCCGTCGTCTGAATTGCTCATACATGGACCCCTATTCTGGAAAGCAAAATAACTTCCGCTGGATTTACGGATTCGTTCTCTTAATCGCGGCAATCTTTCTTATCGTTTAACGCCCTCGAGGTGACGTGTTCCCAGTGAAATCCCTACTTATCCATCAGACAGCATCGCATCTTTGGTGTGGTCGATGCTGTTTCCAATCGAGAACAAAAGTCAAGTTAAATGCCGAAAGGGAGCCAATTGTCTCGTATAAGTATGTCCAAAGGTATCGATGAGATCGATGAGGAGATACTGTATTATCTTACGCGGGAGGGTCGTCACACGTCTGCACCAGATATCGCTGAGAAAGTAGATGTCTCTGCTCCGACTGTCCGTAATCGGATTCGCCGTCTCGAAGAAGATGGGATCATTAAGGGCTACCATGCTCATGTGGACTACGAGCGAGCCGATGGCCGATTAGCAAATCTGTTCACCTGTACCACGCCAGCGACTGATCGGCAGGAACAGGCCCAGCGGGTGCTTGATATTCCTGGTGTTATCAACGTCAGAGAGATCATGACTGGCAAAGGAGATCTCCAAATCAAGGTCGTCGGGATGGATACCGATGACCTCACACGCATCGCACAGGATATTACAGCTCTCGGTATCGAAATTGATGATGAGGGCCTTATTCACAGAGAATATGTCCGCCCATACGCTCAGTTCGGTCCTCGGGAAAAGGAACCAATTTCGCCAGTAACCGGTGTTGCAGGTCTTGCTGGAGATGCAGATGTAATCGAAGTCATCGTGAAGGAAGGTGCACCAATCACTGGCAAAACGCTCCAACAAGCCAACGAAGAGGGCCTCATTCCCGCAAGCGTACTGGTGGTGAGAATTGATCGGGATGATCAGGCCATCACTCCAACAGGAGAGACCATAATCAGAGAGGATGACTTCGTGACGATTCACTCGCGATCGGGAATCACTGATGATACCTTAGAGGTGTTCACTGGCTAATTTGGCAGTGTAATTGAGGTACCCAACTGTTATGCTGTGTGTTATCTTCCTTCTCTTGTATGGGAAGTATACCTGACTCCTCTCATGGTAGCCTTCTTGCACATGTTCTTGTTCCGGTCGCAAACGAGAACGATGCCGAGAAGACAGCGATGGCGCTTGAACCGTACGATCCAGACAAGGTGACAGTGCTCCATGTTGTCGAAAAGGGAAAAGGCGTTCCAGATAAGACACCCGTTGAGCAATCCGAAAACATCGCTGCAGAATCGTACGCCGCTGTCCGCAGCGTATTCCCTGATGCTGATGAACACACTGCTTATGCTCGAGATGTCATTGACGCCATTTTTGAGGCTGCTGCTGAGATAGATGCGAGCGCTATTGCGTATCGTTCCCGTGGTGGAAACCGAATCATGCAGTTTCTGTCGGGAGATCGCTCGCTCAAACTCGTTACCCAAGCTAATCGGCCCGTCATCGCATTGCCGCAGGCAGATGGAGACATGTCAGCCGAGTGATCTCACACTCCCGGCGTCTCAACGACAGCCAAACAGCCGATTACGGAGTGAATCGACGGTGGGTCGTTCAGCCCAATAACACAGGAATTCACCGCTTCCAGAAGCTACCAGTGAACAGCACGAGCACGGGGATGATCTCGAGGCGACCGATCCACATGAGAAAGACCATGACGAGCTTCGAGCTGTCTGGGAACAGAAAGTAGCTTCCATAGGGTCCAACTGAGCCGAATCCGGGGCCGATGTTGCCGATCGTCGCGAGGCTGGCACTGAAGGCCTCGAGCGGCGTCAGCGTGTAGCCAATACGACTGGCATCAAGCGCGAGAAACAGCGTCGCAATGGCGAAAATAAAGAGATACATGAACGTAAATCCGAGGACGCCGCGGATAGCATCTTCGTCGACAACGTTTCCACCCAGGCGAATCGGCCGGACGACCTCGGGATGGGAGGCCGTAAACAGCTCTCGTCGGAGGACCTTGAGGACAATTAGCCACCGGACGACCTTGACACCACCACCGGTCGAGCCAGCCGAACCGCCGACGAGCATGGCAAAGAGGAGGACGATCTTCCCCGTCGAGGACCACTCGACGAAGTCGCTGGTCGCGTAGCCGGTCGAGGTCAGCAACGACGCGATCTGGAAGGCGCTCTGTCGCAACGAGTTCTCGAGGACACCCTCAGTGACGCCGCCAAGGCCCGCAAGCGCCGGTGCGGTGCCAGAGTAGAGCATCCCGGCGAGGAGGACGGTGAGACCAGCGATCGCGGCGATGTAGGCGCGAAACTCGGAGTTGCGAACGAAGCGGTGGCCCTCGCCGCTAAAGACGTGCCAGAACAGGGCGAAGTTCGTCCCAGCGATGATCATGAAGGGGATTGCCGTCCACTGGACAATCGCAGAAAAGGCCGCGACGCTGTCGGCCTCTGGGGAGAACCCGCCCGTCGGGAGTGTTGTAAACCCGTGGGCGATGGCGTTGTACAGCCCCATGTTGGGGGCCATCCCCGCGAGATGAAAGCCATAGAGCAATGCAATGTAGACCGCGGTAAAGGCGAAGTAGACGAGCCAGAGGATCCGCGCCGTTTCGGCGATCCGCGGCGTCAGTTTTTGTAACTCCGGGCCGGGCGCTTCCGACTCGATGAGCTGGGCACCGCTGACAGCGACTTCCGGGAGGATCGCGACCATCAACACGATGATCCCCATCCCGCCGAGCCACTGGGTGAGCTGTCGCCACATCATCACGGCGTGGGAGTGCCGTTCCAGCGAGATTTCCCCGAGGACGGTCGCCCCAGTCGTCGTGAAGCCGGACATTGACTCGAACAGCGCGTTGACGGGATCGGCAAGCGTCGACTCGGTCCCCCAGCCCGCGAGTACGTACGGGACCGCGCCCACGGCGGCGACGGCGAGCCATGAAATCGCGACAAACAACATCGCTTCCCGGATCTGCAGGTTCGGCTCGACCTCGAGCTGCTCGAGGCCGTAACCGACGGTGATCGTCAGTGCAATTGTTGCGATGAACGGGAACAGGGGATCGCCGTAGATGAGCGCCACGACGATTGGGATCACTAACGGAACGGAGAGATACTTGAGAACGGTCCCAACGAGCGCGAAGCTGGCGCGCCAGTCAGTTCGCAGCCGCATCGAACACCCCACTCGAATAGTCACATATAGACATAGTTGTAATGGCCTTTCGCTAAGGCCATAATGAATCCATCGTGACTGCCACAAGGTAAGCGAGGGAGTGCTTGGGGCTTGACCTCAAGTATGGTTGAGTGAAGGTTCTTTATGCGGCTCGTGTGTATTATGAACTATGCACATTCGATTACCAAGCGTTCGCCATCCGCACTCGTTTTACGATGTCTTCGGTGTTTCCGCTATTGCGGTGGCGATCATGGCCCTTGTCCTTACCATCTGGCATGGCTCATTTATCCGGATTGAGATGGTCGTGTTCATGGCGATAGTTTTTCTATGGGCCGGATGGGCAATTGAGCGGATCCTAGCCGAATCCGAAGAACGGTCGAAGCAACGAGGGAAGAAACCGCCTTGGTGGGACCAGTAACGGCGGTGGCTGTTATTTTACGTGAACCGCCTCGGGGCTTGACCACGGGACACTCGGCCTGCTCCGCCCGTAGGTTGGCTAACGTCGCTTGAGGCCGCGATATGCACGTCACCGAAGCGGTATATTTTCATCGGAGACGCAATAAGGCAGACACAATGTACATCATTGTCGTCGGGGCAGGCGATATCGGTATCCCCCTAATCGACATCGCGACCCAATCAGGGAACGAAGTCGTCGTCATCGAGAAAGATCCCGAGCGCGCGGATCGGGCTGCCGGTGAGTACGACTGTCTGATCCTCAACGACGATGCTACGTCCCACGAAGCGCTTATTGACGCCGGAATTGGGAAGGCCGACGCCCTGATTAGCACAACTGACCGGGATGCGACCAACATCATGGTCTGTCTGCTCGCACAGGAACACAACGTTCCCGCGATCGTGTCAGTCGTCCATGATCCCGATCACATGAACGTGTTTCGCCAAATTGGGGTCAATACGATGGAGAACCCACAGGAACTTATTGCCGAATATCTCTACCGGTCGGTCGCCCGGCCAGCCATTGTTGATTATATGCGAATTGGCGAGGAGGCGGAGGTGTTTGAGATCCGGGTCACTGATAACGCACCGATCGTCGGGAAGACAATCCTCGAGGCTGCAAATAAGGAAATCATTCCTGACGATGTCTTGATCGTTGCCATCGAACGTGAAGGCCAGGATCCTCCGATTACCCCTCAGGGAAGTACGACCATCCAAACAGGCGATTTGTTGACTGTCTATTCGGGATTCGGTGCCGATCCCGAACTTACGAACGTATTTGGTCACTATGAGGATCGAGTGAAATGATGACCTACCTGATCGGTTGCGAACCTGTAGCTGTCGGCACCGACTGCGATAAGACTAGGTTTGGACACATCTCAGTTTTCGACGTGTATATCAACCGCGACCAGGCAGTGAGCGATATATGAATAAGGCGGCCGAAACGATTGGCCGAGATCTAGGGCGGATCTTTCAGGCGTTGGCTGGTCTCCTGCTTATTTCGCTGCTCGTTCCACTGGTTTGGGGCGAGTATTGGGCGATGCCAGCGTTATTCGTTTCTGGACTGTTACCGTTCCTCATCGGCTATATCCTAACAACACGGTTTCAGGGGGCTGCCCAACCCAGCAAGCTACATGGGATGATCATCGCCGCGACGGGCTGGTTCTGCGTCGCGCTCTTCGGATCGGTCCCGTTCCTTCTCATCGCGTGGACCGTTGAGATCGGATTGCCAGTCATTGAGACACCGTCTCAGACAGAGACCCTCTCGGCCTTCACCAATCCGCTTAACGCCATCTTCGAGAGTATGAGTGGGTTTACTGGCACTGGGCTAACAATGACCGACAACGAAGAAGTCTTGCCGCGAACGTTGCAGTGGTGGCGGTCATTCATTGAGTGGGTTGGCGGTGTCGGCGTGATCGTTCTCACTACGGCGATTCTTTCACGTCCTGGGAGTGGTTCATTGACGCTTTACGAGAGTGAAGCTCGGTCCGAGCGGATTCACCCGAGCATTGTTTCGACCGTCCAGACAATCTGGTGGATATTTCTTTTGTTCACGTTTGCCTCAATTCTTCTACTCTGGGTTGTCGGCATGCCGCTCTGGGGTGCGATCAACCACGCGATGACGGGACTTTCGACTGGAGGATTCTCGATTACCGACAACTCGATCGCCACCTACGATAGCGCTGCTATTGACTTTGCACTTCTGCCAATCATGTTGCTTGGAAGTATCGCCTTCCCAGTCCACTACCTCATTCTGCAAGGCGACCTCCGAAACTTCTATACAGATCTCCAGACGAGGTGGGTATTTATTTATATGAGTGCTGGTACACTCGTCCTCACCGCATTCGTCTATGCCACTGAGACGTATGAGACTCTCTTTACTGCGTTTCGCTACGGTTCCTTTCAGTTCGTTTCGGCAGCGACTTGCGCCGGCTTTCAGACTGCTACCGATACGACTAATGTCGCACTTGGTCGGTGGCCAGCTCACGCCCAGCTCACGGTGGTCTTTGGGATGATCGTCGGTGGTGCAGCCGGGTCGACAGCTGGAGGGATCAAGCTAATTCGGTCGCTCACTCTCCTCAAAGGGATCCGCTTCCGTATCGCGGAGGTTTTTTATCCTGAGACAGCCGTTCGCCGGTTGCAAATCAACGGTCGCCGTCTCAACGAACGAGAGGTACGCCAAGAATTCGAAGAGGCGGCAATCATCGGCTTCCTCTGGTTTGTCTTCCTCGCTGTCAGTACTTTCATTCTTCTAGTGATTCTTCCACAGAACGAGTACGCTCTTGAAAACGTCATCTTTGAAGTCGCCAGTGCACAGGGCAACGTCGGCCTCTCTGCAGGTATCACCGGGCCTGAGTCGCTGCCGACGCTCGGCAAGATTATGTTCCTATTCAACATGTGGATTGGCCGTCTCGAGATCATTCCCGTCCTCGTTACACTGCGGACAGTTTTGGATCGTGGAGGGTTATACCGATGAAAATCGGTGACCTCCCGTTTGTCGGCGATCCTCTTGAGGGCGGTGCTGAGGACCAGGTCTTTGATTCGCTATTATTGCTTGGTCCAGTCATCATTGCACTTATCGCCATCGTCGGACGATCGGTGCTTACGACCGCTATCGCAGTCGCATATCTCTCAAGTTTCGTCGGGTATGTCTTGTATCAAGGCATACACAAAGGAGCGTGACATCCTCCGCGCCGTAAACGGCGCGGCTTCCCGTACTGCGGGTGGGATATTTACTGGTCTACGATACGACCTGTTCTCTCGTCTGAAACGTCCCGCTCTCGCGGTCGAACAGGTGTACCGATGGCTGTGCCACACAGCCGTTACTCCTATCCTCACCGTGAGGACTCGGAGTTATCTTCTGGCGCATGTTTTCCGCTCCGTTACAGTCCGCGTTGGCTACCAACTCACACGACTCACAGACATACAGGCCACGTTCGACACGGTTCGACTTCGTCGCATCGCCACAGCGTGAGCAGGTCTTACTGGTATCCCACTCGTTCTCCTTCAGCACCTCGACGCCACGAATCTCGCCTTTGTATGCGAGGTACTGGTAGATGCGGTCAAACGCCCACGAGTGCAACTTCTTGTTCCCCGTCTTCCCCTAGTCGGACTCTCGAACGTCTTCGGGCCAACTCACTGCGAGCGTTCCAACACCGCGTTCGACACATTCAGTGATGATGGTGTCCGTGAGAACGTGGTAAAAATGCGTCTCGCGGTCTGCGAGTTTCCGACGCGCCCACATCGACTTCTCTGACGGGCCGTTCTCACCTTCGGTGTCGTACTCGGCCCGGGTGAAGTAATGCTTGTCCTGTTTGAGCGAGTTGCCGGGGTACAGGACGTATTCGTTGGGGAATGCGACCGTGGCGAGATTCGTGATGCCGAGGTCGATGCCTGCTACCCCGTCGCCTGCGGAGTCGTTGGTTTCGCGGTCGACTTTGCAGACGAAGTGTAGTTCCCACTCGTCACCGTTCCAGACGGCGCGAACGTTCTGCACTCGGGCGACTTCTGAGAGATTGACATCTGGCCGAGTCTGGTACTCACAGAGGATGAAGTCCGACCAATTCTCTTTCAGGTTCGACCCTTTCGAGAGTCGGACACGGTTGTTCTCGGGATCGTGTTTGAAGCCGTCTGTTTTAAACGTGACCGTACTGCGCGGTCGTTCGTCACCGTGTTTGCGGTAGCCGGGCGGATTCGCCGTCTCGTTGTTCTGTCGTAGATCGAACCATGACTGGAAAGCGTCGGAAAGTTCTTCGATGACTTTCTGACTGGATTGTGCGTTCAGGTCTTTCCAACACGGTTGGTTCTTCATGTACGCTTTCAACGTTCCTTCATCGGGGATTTCACCGGTTTCATCCCAGATGCGATCGGCTGTCCAGCGTGCAACGTTCCAGAGTTTCGAGACGGAATCGCCGAGCGAATCGAGGTCACCGCAGACCTGCCGCTGGTTCTGGATGGAACCAACGTAGGTACGAGTAACCTGAATCGCCACACATAGGCTATGTAGATAAACCAATTTAATGGTGTGGATTATCGTAGAATATCCAGTCTGCCACCGACGGTGGCTTGTGTAATCCAGTGACGCGATTCACGCCCACCGTAAACGGTGGGATTCTCTCGCTGTTCAGAGATAGCGCCACAGTTGTCACACACGGCTGCTGCTCGCTGTTTCCCCTCCTCAATAGTCATCGTTGATTGTCCTTGTGTGACGAAGTAGGGTTAATAATTATCGTGAAAGATGGTGATATAGTCTTTGGGTGATCAATGCGCATACCTATCCATCGGCTAATTCACCATCGACGTGGGTGTAATAAACACCGTGGGAAGATTTCTATGACACCTTCGACTACATCTAATTCACTTGGGGTATGGCAGAATCTGATCGGGGCAAAGGGATTCACCCGTGCACGCATTTCGAGGAAGGATGGGTCGCCGTAGTCAACGACCGCCTCGCATGCTCTTGTTGTGACTATCGCAGAATCCTCTAACGCCTTTACATTCCGTTTCGGAGTTGTTCAGAAGAAAAGGTGCCGGCAATATTCATTCTCAATTAATTACGGCCGAAACAAACGTATTTCACGTCTGCTCTCGAGTGAGACACAGCAGCAGAGGCCCATTTTAAAGTTTCAGTCAGGCAGCAGTCGGTCCCGAGAGCAACGATTCGAAGACTTCCTTCTGTGCTCGGCGGAGGTGTTGATGGAACGTCGCCGGCGCAATCTCGAGCGAGTCGGCGACCTCTTCACCGGAGGCATCGCGAGGCCACTCGAAAAAGCCCGCGTGATAAGCGGCATCGAGGGCTGCTCGCTGGCGGTCGGTGAGTTCGTCTGTCAGTACGTGACGGACACGTTCAGCGGTGGTGTCTGGACGCGTGGTCTGACTGTGTTTCAGCAGCTCTGCGGTCGGATAGGTCGTCTGGACGGCATCGATGACTTGCCGGATATCCGCGCCTGGCGCGAGGTGAAGCGTCATCTGATAGCCATCGTCATCGATGACGGCACTCTTAACGGCGCCACCGAGTGAGGCAAGCGTCGACAGTATCGGTGCTTTGGAGAGTCGAAGCTCAAAATTTGTCACTCCGTTGTCAGTCCGGTAGGTGACAGAAGTCCAGTGGGGGAGTGCATCGACGAGTCCGTCCAAACTCTCAATAGCGTCTCCAGTGACTGTCCCGTAGACGAGGAATTCGTCGTTCTCGACGGGAACTGTATGGTCAATTTTGATCGAGCCGTCGGCTGGGGCATCGCTTTCAGTGACGTCGAAGATATCACGAATGCGAAACTGGAGTTCGACGACATCGTCACTCATCAACGCTCGCTTGCGCTCAGTGGCGGCGATCGCGTGGCCGATCACCTCGCCCAGTTGGCTGATGACAGTCTGTTCCTTATCCTCGAACGCATTTGGTCGGTCGGCATAGACATTCAACACTCCATAGACAGTGTCCTCGTAGATGATCGGGACTGCCGCCGACGAGCGAAAGCCGTACTGTTTGATATGGTCGCGCCAGGGGTCGTGTCTACTATCGGCCTCGATATCCTGCGTCGTCTGGATCTCGCGCTCAAGGATCGCCCGACCTGTGGGCCCTTGACTGCGCTCGTCGTCCGGATCGGCAGAGATTGTGATCCCATCGAGATAGCCCTCGACGCCGGCTTCCGCTCGCATGGTCACGGTCTGTGAAGAGACATCGACATTACCGATCCAGGCGAACAGATACGACTCCGCCTCGGCGAGACGTTCGCAGACGACTTGTTCGATCTCCGCGCGTGTAGACTGATCGATGACTTCGTCGGTGATGCTGCGGACGACGTCGTTGAGGTTATTGAGTGCGGCGAGTTGCTCGCGCTGACGCTCAAGGACCTGTTCGTACTCTTTGCGCTCGGTGATGTCCTGTGCTGCACCGCGGAGTGCGACGATCCCGCCGTCGTCTCGAACGGGCTCACCGATACTTCGGATCCATCGCTGGTCACCATCGGCCGTGATAATCCGGTTTTCGATATCGTAGGCTTCACCGTCCTCGATCGCACGGCCGAGAGCCTCGTCGAGGTGGTCCCGGTCCTCCGGTGGCAGATGGTTGAGTACCCATTCGAGATCAACTCCCTGATCGGGCGAGCGCTCGAAGATCCGGTAGACCTCGTCGGTCCATTGCAAGTCAGGAGGGTCGTCAGTCAGGTCGAGTTCCCAGGCACCCACGCTCGCCAATTGCTGTGAGTGTTCGAGCAGCTCCGTCGTTCGCTCGAGGATAGCCTCACGTTCGCGGAGCTGGCGCTCTTTTCGCTTGCGCTCGGTGATATCCTGGCCGATCACCATGCCTCCGAACACGTCACCGCCGTCGTCGGTCACAGGGGCTGTCTGCATCCACAGCTCACGGCCGTTTCGCTCTATCTCGAACGCTGCCGTTTCGCCAGCGATCGTGCTCCGATAGTTGGATTTGATTTGTTCGCGAGCCGTCGATTCTTCCACCAACGTCCCCACTGGCGCTCCGATAAGGTCGGTTACATCGACATCGCACTGTTCGATGAGCTGCCCGCCGGCAAGCGTGTACTCGAGATCGTCATCGAAGAGGGCGACCATGCCATTCGGGATGTTCTCGACAAGCGTTCGGTAGCGACGCTCCGACTCCTCGAGTTCGCGTTCGTGCTCCTTTTGATCGGTAATGTCGGTGAAATACACTGAAAGGCCGGACTCTGAGGGGTGCACCCTCACGATCTCCCAGATGTCGAGCGGCTCAGAGTAGCGTTCAAAACTCGTCGCGGTCTGGGTAGCTAGCGCCGTCTCGTATCGGTCACGGAGCGGGTCATCGTCGGGGACGGACAGCGCCTGCCAGATGTTCCTGCCCAGTAGTTCTGACTCGGAGTGTCCCAGCAATGTTTCGGCACGGTCATTGACGTAGGTAAATCGGAGGTCGTCGTCGAGCGCGTAGAACGCGTCGTCGATCCGCTCGAACACCGCTTCGAGTTCGGCCTCGAGGTCGTTGTGCTGACGCTCGAGTCGCTGTGCCTGCTCTTTGAGTTGGGTGATTTCGGCTGTCGTGACGATGACACCGTCGTCGAGCGGTTCGGCGTTTACGGAGAGCCATCGTGTCTGACCGTCGCAACTGTCGACCTGTATATGCTGACCGTCGATTGACTCGCCGGTCGCGAGTACCCGCGCTGCTGGTCGCTCTTCGTACGGAATTTCCTCGCCGTTCTCGTCGTACAGAGGCACGTCCCCGAGCACGTACGTCGTCGGATCGTCTCCGGTCAGCCCGAGGTACTCGGTGAAGCGCTGATTCACGCGGCGTATGTCGCCGTCAGCGTCAAAGATGCCGATTCCTATCGGGCTGGTCTCGAGGACACGCTCGAGAAGGGTTCGTTCCGTATGGCGGGCTCGCTCCGAGCGCTTCTGGTCGGTGATGTCGTAGTAGAGTTCGATGCGCCCGCCGGCGTACGTACCAGACTCGATCGGTTTGCTCTGGTGCTCGAGCCACCGTGCCTCGCGGTTCTCACTCGCTGTGACGCGACACTCGAACTGTTCAATGTGCGTATTATCCTCGTAAGCCGCTAGCACGGTGTCAGTAAACGACGTCCCGTCCGCGACGACCGAGGCAAGCTGCTCCGTGACGAGGTCTCGCTTGTCCTGGCCGAGTACACGCTCACGTTCGAGGCCAAAGTACCGCTCGGCTGTCTTGTTGAGCTGCGCTACCTCGAGATCTGCGTCGATAACAAACAGCCCGATTTCGGCGTCGTCGAGCACGTCGTCGACCGGGAGCTCGGTACTGGCCGGTGGTTCTCCATCACTAATCGATTGATCGGCCATTGACGAGGGTCGCCACCAGACACGGGCACTCGCACCGACCTTTTTGGTTTTGAGTCGATCGTGCTCGACGAGCCGCTCGAGCCGGCCGTAGGTACTCCGGCGGCCGAGGTCGAGCTGGTCCGCCACCTCGGTGGTCGTCCGCGGTTCCCCGGTGCCATCGAAGCACGCAAGCGTTTCCCGGAGACTCTCGGTTAACGCGGAACCTGTCATTGCACGCTCTAGAACGATTCGAGCAAATAAATCATCCGCCGGCGGAAGAGATCCAGTGTGTACGGACGCTTCCTGCTGCTTGCTCATCTCGAGCAGGCCATCGCAGTAAGCGCCGAACCACGACTTGTTTGGGAGAATTACCTAATCACATCTAGTATATGCTTACGCATGCTGGGTCACTGTAAAGGACTATGTCCCAGCCCATATACGACTCTTCGGAGACGCACTCCAATTTGGAGGGTCGTCCCGAGAGCGAGCGGTATCGATTGTTTGCAGCCGACCGACGCCGGCAGACACTTGATATTCTTATGGGACAAACTGAGCCGGTCGACCTGATGGAACTGGCGTCGGGGATCGCCGCGCGAGAACGCGATCTTGATCCGGCTGACGATGAAATCGTCACGCACGTGGCGGTGACACTGCATCACATTCATCTTCCCATGCTGAGCCAGTTCGGTATCATTGAATACGATGCCGAGCGAACTCGTATCGAGTCGTGTCCAAGCCGCACCGACGTCCACGCAGTGCCTCCTACAGGCTTTAATTGAGCAGTCGACGTCATGGCCTGTCGGCAGTGAGTCGCAGCCGTGACTATCACCCAACAGGGCAGTCTATTGAACAAGTGCTTTCGGGCCACTAATTCCACAACGCCCCTTTCTGGCATTCGAACGCGCCAGTATCAGGTGACCCACACGCTCCACCATTAGCGAAGAGTTGGTGACAGCGCGTATCCCTCCCGTGAACGGCGAAGCTTTGTATTATGGCCTATAGGTCGTCGTAGTGATGCCCTCTGTGGAATACATTTGGGCGTACTATTATTATGGAGAATTTCCTACAATAATGTGTAATCAAATAATGGGACACAAGAACCCATCTCTCCCTCTGATCGTTGACCGCCTGAATGTCGGCGTCACACTGCACGACCCAGGGACAGGGACGATTCTCGATGTAAACAATCGATTGGAGCAACTCTATGGGTATTCTGCAGGCGAACTTCGGGGCATGTCTGTTGGGGATATCACAGCCTCTTCACAGGGATACACAGAACCGGACGCTATCCGTCGAATCCAAGCTGCCGCTGGTGGCAATCCTCAAATCTTCGAATGGCAAATCGAACGCGCGAATGGGGAATCTCGATGGGTACGCGTTCATCTTACACCAACACAACTGGATGGGGAAGTCTACGTCTGTGCTGAAGTAAACGATATTACGAAGTACAAGGCTCGTGAGCAACTTCTTCGGCTCTTGAACCGAGTTATTCGTCATAATCTGCGGAATGAAATGAACATTCTCATGGGATATGCAGACCGGGTCAAGACCGCCATTGAGAACGATCAACTCGAGGAGGAACTGGAGACGGTTTTAGAGATCGCTTCTGAGGTCGGACGACTGAGCGAGTCGCTCACCGAAATTGAACACATCGTTGAATCTGAGGCGACACAGCGAGAAGTGACGAACCTTCGAACTGTAGTTCAAACGTGTGCGACAGAGGTCCAGTCAAACTATCCCGCAGTTGATTTGCTGATTGAGGCACCGACTGATGTCTGGGTCGTTGGGAATACAGGACTCAAGCATGCGATCGAGCATGCGATCGATAATGCAGTGAGGCATAACGATCAGGAAACGCCAGAAGTGACGATACTGGTAACTGACGATCCCGAGACCAACCAAGGGATCGTTCGAATCGCAGACAATGGACCGTCTATCCCCGAGATTGAGACTGACGTGTTGGACGACGAGACGGAAATCAGCAGTACGTACCATGGCTCTGGCGTTGGACTTTGGGTGATGCAGTGGGCTGTAAATTCACTTGGTGGGGACCTCTCCTTTGAGGCGAACTCACCCCGAGGCAATATCGTTCAGATTTCGCTTCCAACAGCTGAATCATAGCCTTCTTTTCTAGCCAGAAAATCGACTTCTAATCTAGCTACTCCTTCTCAAGGGAAAGTAGCCCGTCACTCTTGCACAGTTGGGAAACAAGTTGATATTCCTGCAAGACCGATTTTAGGTAGCGTGGACAAGGCGGGTCAACCTACGCCCCTGTACCGTTGACCCTTCCTCGATCACAAGTCAGGGGGAACACTTGTCCGCGCCAGCCGAGATCGGCACGTTCCACAAGATCCACAACTGGTTTCGTCTCCGATCTTTGGCTTTCGAGTACCATCCGGCCTTCGAGAACCTCATGCTGGCCTCTGGCCGGCTTTTCTATGAACTTGACAGTGAGTAGTTCTCAGTCTGTCCGGATGAGTTCGGGATGATAGCCGTCGGATGGTGCATGAGGAACTGTCTCTATCACGTAAGAGTACGAGACACGAGAATTCATATCATGATGTTCATCAACTTCTGTAAGTTAATCGAATCGGATCTATAAATATCTATGAATCTCACTGGGGATACTAATTCCTGTTAATAATCTCTAGAAAAAACTTTTATACACCATATACAATGGGTATTCTATGAACTTACAGCCCAAATGTGATAAATGGTGTATAATTCCAACATTATGAATGGGTCAGTCAAATTGACTGACGAAGTGTCAGTCCTCTCACAACCCGGACCATACGTGCCTATCAGTTTCCAAGGCGCACTGACCGAGAAGTCGCCGTTCGACGAGACTCGTTCTCGTAGCCCTCGCGATAAGCTGAGTGAGCAATCTGAAGCGGATCTTGATCGTGTGACTCTCGAAGTGCTGTTCGAACATTCCTGCAGATTACTCCACTAATGAGTATCAACTCCTCACGTAATTCATCAGAACCATCATCTGAATACTCCGATTTGCCGACCAAGTTCCGAGAGGCGTGCAGACGAGTCGCGCCAGCAGCAACCTCACTTGCTGTGTGGCTGACCTTCATTGCCCTTGCTTCCGGATCGGTCGCTGCCCAATCGAGTGTGGGTGACGTCTACTGTGGAACCGGTGTTGAGACTGGTATTGGCATCGTCTTCGGCGCTGTTGCTGGTCTCGGTCTTCCTGCAACGGGATTCTACGTCGGTCGAGCTGGCCTCTCGTACATGCGCGCTGGTGGGAATCCAGAAAAGAAGAATCAGGCCAAAGAGCAGCTCGTGATGTCGGGTATCGGGTTCGGGATCATCGTCCTCGCGCTGATCTCGCCCGAACTGATTGACAAGGTTGGCAGTCAGATGGGATTCGGCTTCTCAGATTGTGTCAAGCCATTCTGATCCACTAGAGCTTTCGGTTGATTGAATCCTAATGACTGCGTCACGTGCGATCGTCGCCGCCCTCACGCTTCTCGTCGCAAGCGGAGGCGCTGTGTTCCCGGCTGCCGGTGTCGCTGTTACCGAATCGAACTCGAGTTCGAACACAGCGATTCCTGCTGATGGGCCAGATTACGGCGTGAACGAGACACGGTTCCCACTGTTATGGTCAGAAGACCTCGATCAGCAAAACCGCTCGAGCGACGAATTCGAGGACACCATTCCCTCTGAACTGGAGTTTTCGGCCCGGCTTGCAGGGTCGACAGATGTCCCGTTCGAGAAACCGATCGAAGATGTCGAGAGGTGGAACAGCGGTGATATCCAGGACTTTGACCCTGGTGGCGAGAAAACCTCTGTCCATCCTGAAGGGGCACATCTTGAGGATGGGCTCTATATTCGGGATGCGCACGCGAGTATCGCGGCAGTCCAGCCGTCGACAGTGCTGCACTCGGGGAACACGTCGACGCGGTACATCACGCCAGATGGTGAGGTCCTCACTATAGCCGATTACCGAGTCCGTGTCCCAGACGATGACACGAGCGGCTCGGTTCGCCATCACTGGTCGATTGCTGAGAGTGCTATTGACTCGGTTATCCTACAGACAGAGAGCTGGGTACTCGACGCCGATCGTGGCCATCGCTCCACGCTTGAGTATCGGGGACTGTCGGGAGCGCAGAATCTGACTGTCGAAGCCACAATTACTGCTCGTCTTCGCCATGAAACCCGGACGTGCACGGATTACAATAGCACGATCGGATCCTGTGAAGGGTCATGGGAAACAGAGGTCGACTATCCAACCGAACAAGTAACAGCGACTGATTCACGCCACGCCGTTGTCACACAGATCAACGACAGAGGCGGCAAGCGCGTTACGTTCGAAAACGAGACAACTCACACCGGCGCTGTTATTCACCCGGGAACTCGGTGGTCAGCAATCGATGTTGGCAGTGACGCGCGTCTCCGTGGAAACTGGTGGTTCTATTCGGCGGGAGTCGACGGCTGGCAGACGATGGTGTCTCGGACGGACACGGAGACGACTCGGACGAACTCGTCTGTTCGTCCGGCACAGCTCCACGCGATCCCCACGCAGAAACGGCCAGATATGCCGAGCAAGGCAACGGAGGATGCCGAGCCGCCGTTAGTGATCGAAGAGGCGTGGGGGAGCGAACACGCTGGCCCGTCTCTTCCCGGTGAGATCGCCATTCCGACGGTTGGCAACTATACGAATGCGACGTCGATCGCCGTCCGATCAGAGACACTTCCAGCAGCGACCTTTGACGAGGTAACCGTTCACGGGATCGTTCGAGGCCAGTCAGAGACGATTTCGATCACGGACAACGGAACCGTTCGTGACACAACTCTCGAGTTGACGGTTCTCGAGACGAACTCGTCGGGGACGCTCGTTCAGGCCACAGTCACGGAGACGACGACCGGCGATCCAGTTACAACTGGGCAAGTCGAAATCGACAGCCAATCGGCTGCGCTGAACGCGAGCGGAATGGCCGTCTTCGAACTTGAGAAGCGACCGTCGTCGCTCATCACTGGCCAATACGTTCCAGCAGACTGGTGGCATGCCGATCAGCTGTACTCAGCAGCGGAGGATCGGACGACAGTACCTCCGAACTATCCCGAGTTCCAGAAGCTTGTCCAGTTGTTCCTCGTGACGCTGCTCTGGTTCCTCCCGGCTGCTCTAGCTGTCTACGGCTTTGACTACCTGACTGGCGGTGCGGTCCTTGGACTACGAGACTATTAATGACAGAGAACACCAATACAGACAACAACAGTATCGATCGCCGAACAGTCCTTGCTACCCTTGGTGTGAGTACGGCCGCTCTTGCTGGCTGTACGTCGGGTACATCCACAGACCCATCGAACACCAGTAACAGTGCGGATGGCAACGGGATTAGTGCAGAAGGTAGTGATGTCTTCACTTCTGTCGAGATGGGTGACGCAAATCTCGAGATCGAGGTTGCTGATGATGCGTCAGTAGAGGTCATCAACCTCATCGATCCGAACGGCGAGTTGTTCGATCAACAGCGTCTCGCGACCGGTGAGACCACGACATCATTCGAAATTCTCGGTCGCTACGAGGACAGTGTCCCCACTGGGGACTACGAACTGATTGCTCTCGATGGAGATGAGCAGATCGACACGACGACAATCACGCTCGAGGCAGAGTGTGTGATTACGGATGTGCTGTGGGCAGCGGAGAATCCCGACATGGAGTGGGACAAGAATTCGCCCAATTGGGAGACGTATGCAGCGGTTGTGATCGAGAATACAGGGACGATTCCATCGTTACTTACCGAACTCAAATGGGAAGGAGCACCTGTTGCCCGATTACAATCTAAGGAATCGCAGTCGTACTATCACGAGACACGTCTCCCACCGGGAGAAACAACCGTCTACTCAAAACGACCAGTCTATCGAACTGAGAACGCGCTTGGATCACTTGACTGTGGACAATTGGGGACAGAACCGATGGTCGTAACAGCTGTTGTGCAGGTGGGAAATGATCCGTCCTATTCTCAGCAAATTAGGTATGGCGGATCTCAGTCATGTGAACTTTCGATTGTGGAAGACGAACCAGATGCACCACTCTCCAGTGGGGGTGAGGATTGAATGGCATGGTTGCAAGAAGAGGTTGAGAATGCGATTAAGAACGTCATTGAAGACCTCACCGATGCACTCCTGAGTCTTGTAAATGATGTTTACACAACAATACTGGAACCTATAGTCGGCGTTCCAACCCCAAAATCGGATTCGGGGTATATGGTTGTCGGAACTCCAGATAATCCGCCATGGGCGAGTCTGTATCAGGAGGTGTATCTGGCGTACATCATGCCGCTAGCAATCATGATGATGGTTATCGCCTTTGCGTTTGTCGGCCTCCGAGCAGGCTCAATGAGCGAGTACCGCCGAAAACAGCTCCTGCGACGACTTGGGCTTGTATTCATAGGTACTTTCGTATGGTTTCCGCTGGTGTCTATTCCACTGCAGTTCATTGATGCGGTGGGTATGACGATCGCTCCGATAGATGATATGTCTGCAGGTCTCGGCGGCCTTATTCAATCTTCTCTCGGGGGTACGTTCACTATTCTGGCAATGGTCGTCATATCGAACTTCTTCTTGATCGTTGCTGGATTCGTTGTTGCTCTCCGCTGGATTGCTCTTTCCGTGTTAACTCCACTTATGCCGTTACTGGGTGTCCTTTGGTCGATGGAGGTGTGGCCGTTCAGTCCAGCGGCAAACATGGCACGTCGAGTCGCGGGAATTTATCCTGGATTAGTGATTTCTGGGGTACCAGCAGCGATTCTCTTTCGGATCGGATGGGAAGTTGGTGGCCTCGAAACCACCGTTGACGGGCTGTTCTCCTTGCTTATTGGATTAACGCTGATCCCTGCAGCGGTTATTGCGATGGTCATGACGGTCTACTGGAGTAGCCCTGCGATGCGAACGATCGCCCAGAAAGGAGCATCTACGACGAATCCTGCAGCGGCCAAAGCTGGCGCTGCAAAGGCAAAGCACACCTCTGGAAAAGCGGTCCGTGGTGCCCGAAACGTCCACCGTGGATACGCAGAGAACCAGGTTGGTGCCGTCACGAAAAGCGGCCAGACGACACTCGAGAGCGGCGATTCGAAAGCGTACAAGCTTGGTTCTTCGGCACGCTCAACGAAGGATCACGCTGGTCGCTACAACAACTTGCGGAAGTCGAAGACAGGACGA
This sequence comes from Natrinema sp. HArc-T2, assembly GCF_041821085.1. Classification (NCBI taxonomy): domain Archaea; kingdom Methanobacteriati; phylum Methanobacteriota; class Halobacteria; order Halobacteriales; family Natrialbaceae; genus Natrinema; species Natrinema sp. HArc-T2. The sequence goes on from NZ_JBGUAZ010000009.1 coordinate 79,149, forward strand.
ATGCGCGATAAGGCAGCTGATGATACTCGCAAAGCTACACAGAAGGCGTCGACTCGAGCGAAGCGTGGGCTCAAAAACACGAAAGAGAAGGTCTCGAGGTGGTGAATTCGATGAGTACCAACACTGAAGACTACGAATACAACGCGCGAAAGATCCACCAGTCCTTGGGGGGCACAACGGCCTTCTTCCGGGGCTACACGATCGGCGAACTCATGCTGTTTCTCGCAGTGGCGTTCGTCACGGTCGTTGCAGCGACGTTTGTCCCGGCAGCACTGACAATTCCGATACTGGGACTCGGGCTCATGCTTGTGACGCTGCTGTTCTTGCTCCACAAGGTCAAGCCCCGATATCTGTGGCTGACTGAGTGGCTTGCTGCCCGTCTTAGCTGGGCGATCAAGAACAAGGAGTACACGCACGGCGGCGAAGACAATAGTGAAGTCCGGTATCTGACTCGCCTCCAGCGAGTGTACCCACACGCGATCGAACGAACGGATGGCGCACTCGTTGGGGCGATGAAAGTTGAGCCCGCGAACATGGCCCTCGAGGATGATGATGCGTGGGCGAAGGCTGTTCAATCACTCTCGGAGTTCGCCAACTCGACTGTCGACTTTCCAGTGAAGATCTACGTCACTAGCCGCGAGGTCGATGACGACGAAACCATCCGTGCACACCAGGACCGACTTGCCGACGCCGACGTTCGCTCACGTCCCGTGTTGAAACGGCTTCTCGAGAAATACGTTGCGGCGAATACGACTGACAACGGTGAAATCGACTCTGAGACGACCACGATCCGCGAGTACTACCTCATCACCGCGGTGAACGACGATGATATCGAGCACTTCGATAAAACGGACGACAGTGTCCTTGCCTATCTTGCTGACCTTCCTGCTTTTGGACGGTTTTTCGGTCGGTTCCAAACTGACGATCTGACCGACGCCGAGCGAGAGCAATTCAAGGAAGAACACCTCGAGTCACGACTCACACAACTCCGCCGTGGTGGGTCGTCGCTCTATCGGTGTTCGGTCAGCCCTGTCGATGCCTACGATCTCGCTCGGATCACGAAGGAGTACTGGACGTGCCATCCCGAAGAGTACGCCGATATCACGAATGCACTCGGCACGTTCCCGGTCGTCTCCCACGGGATAAGCGACGGTGTCCCAGCAACACCGGATCCCAATGATGTCCTTGATGCGATGGCTGAGCACGACAGTGATAGCCCGTCAGGCACGGCCTCGAGCGATCGGGCAGAGGACACTATCGACGAGGATGCTGTCGACGACTCGTCAACCGGAACTGATGATCGGTTACCAGACACGTCGACGATGCACCAGTCGGTGGTCGCGCCGTCGACAGTCGACTGGGAGACGACCTACGCCGTGATCAACGACGAGACGTACGTTCGCACGTTCTGGATTGAACAATTCCCTGAGGAACCGCCAGATGGCCTTCTTGAGCGACTATTACTCGACACGGAGTTGCAGACCGACATCAGCATCCATCTCGATCCGTTCGACAGCCAGTCGGCCCAGGATATGATGGCAGACTGGATCTCGGATTTGAAGATCAACCAGCACGACTCGAACAGTCTCAAATCCGAGGACCTCCAGGAAGACATCGATCAGGCGAAGTACATGCGGTCGCTCGTCCGTGCGAACAAAGCGTCGTTCTATCGCGGTGGCGTGTTCATTCGCCTCGCCGCTGATAGTCAACAGGAACTCGATAATCAGACGACGCGTCTCCGCTCGATCATCAAGGATGCGCCGGCGAACTGTACGCTCAAGGTTGCGAATCGCTGGCAGGAACGTGGACTTGCGACAGTGTCGCCGCTTGGCGCGAACGAACTTGGTCGTGACCGCATGTCGACGCTGACGAACCAAGCTATCGGCGCGATGTTTCCGTTCTCATCGAACTACTTGATGATGGACGAGGGTATCGAGTACGGCTATCACGGCCACAACGGCTCTCCGATTCGGCTCAACCCGTGGGAGCTTGAGACGGGCCACAGTGAACTCGTCGTCGGGATGCCGGGTGCTGGGAAGACGTTCGGCGACATTATGCGCCACCTTCGGATGATGAAACGCCGCAACGACACCATGCTCGTTCTCGTCGATCCAGTTGGTGGCTTCCGTGGGATCGCAGACGCGCTGAACGCGAAGACGATCACTGTCGGTGGCGACACGAAGCTGAACCCACTCGAGATCCGAGAGACACCCCAGCATGTCCTTGATTCCGGTGACGGGATCTCACCTCTCTCGGCGAAGAAAGACGAAGTCTATGCCGTCCTCGAGAACTTCCTCGACGCTCGCGATATCGAACTCGGAACCGAGACGGGCGTTCTCTCGTATGTCATCGACGAAGCCTACCGGCAAGCAGGGATCGTTGAGGACGACGTCTCGACGCACACATCGGCGAACTCGCCGACGATGCAGGACGTTCATCGCATCCTCTGTGATATCGCCGAGAACCCGGATGAGCACAATATTGCAGAGTCCGAATCTGCTCGCGAGCGTGCTGCCCAGTATGCAGATGAACTCGCGATTGCGTTCCAGCCATTCCGCGAGGGTGGCTCCTACGAGAATCTCTCGCACCACTCCGAGATCGATATCCTCGAGGGCGACAGCAAAGTCGTCTATATCGACCTCGGTCAGATCGAAGGGAGTGCATCGGGGATCGATCGCCAGACGTTCCTGATGCAGCTGCTACTCTCGACGATCTACCAGCAGGCGAAAAACACCCAACGAAACGTCGAACTCGCGATCGACGAAGCCCACTACCTCTTCGAGGATCAGGCTAACCTCGACTTCCTTGAGACAGCGTTCCGGCACCAACGCCATGCAGGGCTTCGGATGGTGTTGCTCTCTCAAACCGCTCAAGAGTTCTACGAGACCGAGCAGGCGGAGAAAATCATCGGCATGTGCCCGATCAAGGTTCTCCACAAGCTCCCCGAACTGGATGATCGGACAGCGGACAAGATCGGCCTCACGGAAGAGCAGCGCCGGTACGTTAGAGGTGCCGACGCAGGGAATGAAGACCTTGGCTACAGCCAGGCACTCGTTCGCGTCGAAGAACACGGGACGTACCCGTTGCATATCGTCGCTGATGACTTCGAGAAACGGGTCATCGACTACGAGCCCGAGGATCAGGCCTTCATCGAGCAGGCGATTCGCGACGAGCCAGCAGAGTTGCTCGCCTTCGAAGAGTTCGTCGAAAACGAAGCTCAGCGCAATGCGCTTGCAACGCGTCTCGATCTCACTGCAGACGCCGCCGGTCGACTTCTCGAGGATGATCTCACGAAAGAGGAGGTCCTCGATGCGGTCGTTGAGCATTCCCTCGAGATTGAGACGGATGGTAAGAAGTCGCCTGTCCGGCCAGATGGTGGAGAATCAGCTACTGAACAAGATACGACTGAAACAGTGTCTGACCCGCAAGATCATGACTAGTCTCAACTCAATCAAGACAATCCTGGGTTCGTCGCCACAGTACGAGGCGACGCAACTCGACTTCGGAGAGCACGACTCGTTTGTCCAACGGCAAGCGGACACACCAGGGACACTACTGCGAATTCGTCCCTACAAAGAGAACAACGGTATCGCGGACGGGGCTGGAGTCCTCCAGTCAGTCCACGATGTGACGACGAACTTCCGTGGGAAGAATACGAGTGATCATCACTCCTTCGAGGTCTGGTTCGACGAAGGGAAGATCAAGTTCTACATGCACGCTGCCACTGAGGCGGCTGCTGACAAGTTCCGTCGTCGTGTCGGGAACAACTACGCCAACAGTGAGGTCTTCCCGGTCGAGGAGGGCTATGCGTTCCCCGTCATCGGCGCTGACGAGTATGTCGCTGGTGCGTGGCTCGAGATGGAGAAGATCCCCTACTATCCGATTCGCCATCACAACAGCGAAGGCTTCGAGACAGATCCTTACGGCGAAATTACGAGCGAGATGCTCTCGCTCGATGAGAGTACAGTCGTTACGCAGGTCGTCTTCCGACCTGCGAAACAGTCGTGGACCGACGGTGACCAGTTCAAGCATAATAGCGTCGATGAGCTCGCTCACGCGCTTCGGCAAGGGACGTCCGTCGGCTGGCTGAATCCTCGTACGCGACCGCCGAGCGAGAAGGACAAACAGGCTGCGAAAACCATCGAACAACAACGTGGCCAACAGGCGTTCCACGTGAACATTCGCGTGCTTGCTGCCTCGAGCGAACAGGACGAGGCTGAGGCCCGTGCCCGTGGCGTCGCGGGGATGTTCAGGAAGTACTACAATGCGATCACTGAGCAGGGCCTTGACGACAAGCCTGTCTGGCATCGCCGAGAGCGGAAACGTGCCACACGGCTTCGGCAGTTTGTCGAGCGAATGCGTGACCGCGAGTGGATTGATCGGCACATGATTATGACCGTCGACGAACTCGCCGGCGTCGCACATATCCCCAATTCGGAGATTGAAACGCCAAAGATCGACTGGCGGTATACACAGCGTGGCGATCGGCTGCCAGCAGATGGGAGCCGATACGGAGCTGATGAACCACCGGTAGATGGGCAGGCTCCTGGCGTTCCGAACGAGACAGCAGTCCGTTTTGAAGAGCCAACGCGAGAGCAGGAGGGATTCGATGGTGCTTGATCGCTTCTTCGGATCTGATGATGAGGCTTCCAGTGACGACCAACATGATGGGCACGCTACTGAAGGCGATAAACAGCCGGAAGAAAACACGACCGCTGAATCATCCACGCATCAGCAACCCAGTCCCGATGAGGGTGACCAATACGATATCGTAGAACAGAACACAACTCGTATTGGCGGAAAGCCAGTCATCACGGAAACCGCCGACGAGGGGACAGTTGCAGGCCCATTCATTCGAGAAATGTTCGAAGCCGGGATGTACAATGCACCAGCGCCACTCTGGATCGGCTACTCAGAGGACCCCCAGACTGGGTTTCGTGAAGCACCGCTCCGGTTCGAGTCGCTCTTTCGGCACACCTGGATCGCCGGAACGACCGGCTACGGAAAGACGACCGAACTCCTGAATATGATGGTTCAGTGGGCCTACTCCGGCTACGGCTTCACGTATCTCGATCCGAAGGGCCGTGACTCTCGAGAGCTACTCCGGATGCTCCCCAAACATCGTCTTAAGGACGTGGTTTGGATCGAACCCGGTTCGACTACCCATGAGAAGACGATCGGGATGAACTTCCTTGAGGTGCCCGAGTGTGAGACGCCCGAGGAACTCGAGAACGAGATCGAAAACCGGGTCGAGAACCTGAAGGCGGTCTTCGACACTTCCGATTACTGGGGCATCAACATGGAGGCGATCACCGAGTCGATGGCTCGGGCGATGATGAAATCGGAGAAGCCGTTCTCGATCATCGATATGTACTTCACGTTGCTCAACGGCGAGCGACGCGAAGACTTCGCGCTCGATGTCGAGGACCCCTATATCAGGGAGTTTTGCCTCGAGATCGCGAATATGGAAGAGGAGACGGTCCGGCCACTGCTAAAACGGATCAAGTCATGGGTCGAGAATTCGGTGATTCGCCGGATCATCGCCCATCGTGAGAGTACGATTGATTTCCGAGACATCATCGATAATGATCGAATCGTCATCGTCCGAACGCCTGTCGAGAATACGGACATCAAGAAGATGGTCACGCTCGGCGTGATGCGCAATCTCTGGAGTGCGATTCAGCGGCGGTCATATGAGTTGGATACGACGCCAGATCCATACTTTGTCCTCTGTGACGAGTTCGATGATATCGCCAGTGACAATCTCGACATCGAGTCAATGCTGGCTCGAGCCCGGTCGATGCGTCTCTCCGTGACCCTTGCCTCGCAGTATCCCTCGCAGCTTGACGAGGACACGTTGAAAGCGATGCAGAACAACTGTGACAACCTCCTCACGTTCTCGGTCAACGACAGTGATGACGCCGAATTATTGATGAAACGGTTCCGCGACTACACCGCAGAAGATCTCATCACGACCAACCAGTTCAAAGTGTGGACGCGGATTCCTCTCTCTGGAGGGCGATACTCCGAACCCGTCTTGATTCGGACGTTTCCGCCATATCCGCCTCTCCGTGAGACAGACGACGTCGATGACATCATCGAACAAAGTCTCGAGCGGTATGGGACTGAGCCGCTGACAGATAGCGAGATCCTCCGCAATCTCATCTATCGCGAGTACAATGAGGCAGCAAGTCCTGACGAACTCATCGTTGATCGGCTGATGGCCGAGGCAGTTCGTACCGTCCAGTTACGTGAGGATGTTCGCGACCAGAACGGCTGGGTTCCTGTGACCGATGTCGACGCAGAGGTGGTCGATCGTCTCGAGAGTGAGACCGGTGAGACCGCTGAAACCCTCACTCCAGACACTGCAACAGAGGAACTTCCCGATGTGCGTCAGGAGTCGCCGTTGATTGATGTCGATCTCAGTGTCAACAATGAGACGGTCGTCGTTCGACTCACTGACGAGGGCGAAGACGTTGCGACACCTGAGACTGGTTATGTGCGCTCTGCAGGTGGCTCGGAGCACGATGCCCTTCTCTTCGATCTCGAGGCGGCGCTGACGAAGCTTGGCTTCACTGTTGATATCTATGAACAGGATGGGAGTGAACAGCCTGATGGGACAGCCACACATCCTGATCACGACGGTGAGTTTGCTCTTGAAGCTGAAACAACGACACCGAATCGGCCAGCGAAGGTCCTGCAGAATCTCAAACGTGCTCAAGAGGACGACCGGATTCCACTGTTTGTCGTGCGACCGGGCGAAGAGAGGGTTACTCACTCGGCAGCCCGACTCGAGAGTATCCTTGCGTCACCACTCCGAGAAATGGCTGATGGCACAGAGAAACTCTACAATATGGACGAACACGTCACGTTTGGCGATGGAGCGACGTCTCATGGGGGTGTGACGGCTGTTCGACCAGCTACTGGCGAGTCAACACGAACGGTCTGGAAACGTGATGGCGGTGAGCGTGTCCTTTCGGACGGCGACACAGAATTCATTCGAACGGCATCGTCGGTTTCACTCTCGAAGGATACTGTGCCAGCATACTACAGCTACGACCGTGAGACAGATCAGTACACGGTCTATGAGCAGGGTGAAACCCATGTCTACGATACGTTAGATGCATTCGAGGCAGATTGGACGCCAATCAAGCGCCCTTTTGTTCCTGAAACTGATCTACCAGATCCAGAATACGACCGAGCCAGCTATGGCGTGGTGATCCTGCCAGAAGATGCACCGTCCCAACTCTATGTGGAAGGTGAAACAGCACTCCTCTCAGACGAGATTGAGGGACTGTTGGAAGCTGATCAAGAGTCCCTACAAGAGGACACAGACACCTCGCCAGCAACTGACCAAGATCGGCAGACAGGTGATGGCACTCCAGAGCTGGATTCTGACGGAGATGGTGTTGCTGTCTTTGTCGATCAGTTCCTCATTGCCGATACCGAGGGCTCGGTCCCGAAGAAAGAACTCTATCAAGCCTATGTGGCGTGGGCAGAGAGACATGACCTCGACTACACTAACGATGTCTGGTTTGGACGAAAACTGAGTGGCCATCTCGAGATTGGTAGCGACCGGCGGCGGAAAGATGGAGAACGTATCACTGTTCATACGGGAATTGAACTGGCTGATGCTGGTGCCCGTCTTCTTGAGGAGGTGATCAATCAGAATGATGGGTAGTTTGTCTGCGTTTCAGGATCACCTCGTGTCCAGGGTATTTCTGAATCAGAAAAGCTCCATAAAACCGCGCTTTAAACGTTCTCCGTGCAGTTTAGATCGAGCTGTCCAGGGTAAATCTCTGTTCAGGACACGTTCCCATCTCGGTGTCCAGGGTAAAAATCGCAAGATGGCGTTACTGTCCAGGGTAAATGAGGGTCAAAAACCAACTAGTATAGAGAGGGTTGCCGCCGCAAAACATGGTAAAGCAGGTTGGGAGAGCTATTGGAGATCTATCGTGCCGCTGATAATGCGGCGGCAGCACAGTAGCACGGCGCTACAGCGGTGTTAAAATACATGAAAGAAAAGCAGACACATTCAATCGATACGAGCGGCATTCCTGAGACTCTACAGGAGTACGACCAGTGGATCTGCTGGCGTGTTAAGGATCGTGATGGGAAGGCAACGAAGGTCCCAATTGTTCCTGGGACTGGCGAGTATGCCTCATCAACTGACCCGCAAACATGGCGACCGTTCAATGAGGCACTCGAGTATTTCGAACGTGGCGAAGCGGCTGGGGTCGGGTTCGTCTTCACAGACGATGATCCATTTGTCGGGATTGACCTCGATGACTGTCGTGATCCAGAGACGGGATCGCCGGGTACAGATGCTCGAGAAATCATCCTCGAACTCGAGTCGTTTACAGAGGTCTCGCCGTCGGGGACTGGCTATCACGTTATCGTCCGTGGGTCACTGCCTGGAGACCGGAGTCGACGTGGATCTGTCGAGATGTATGAGACGGCACGGTTCTTCACTGTGACTGGTGATCGTGTCGAAACAACACCGTCACAGGTGATGGAGCGACCTGCTGCACTCGAGAGCGTATACACCGAATACATCGCTGAGACAGAGCCATCTGACAGCGAGAACAAAGTTCGAGCCCAGCAGGCTTCGACGCACGAGACCAGCCAGAGCGTGACGCTCGAGGATGAAGAACTGCTCGAGCGAGCGCGGAATGCATCGAATGGCGAGAAATTCGAGCGGTTGTGGCGTGGCTCGACTACTGGTTACGAGAGTCAGTCAGAAGCAGACATGGCGCTGTGTTTCTTGCTGGCGTTCTGGACCGGTGGCGACGCTGCTCGAGTCGATCAGCTCTTCCGACAGTCGGGACTGCTTCGAGACAAATGGGATGAGGTCCATTACGCGGATGGATCGACATACGGCGAGAAGACGGTCGAACGAGCAATCGCGAACACAGACGATGTCTATGACCCATCGAGCAGCGAGGCGTCGCGTGGAAAGCAGACCAAGAAGCGAGGGCAGACGACCATACAGGAACCCGCTCAAGATGGACAGTCATCGCCAACTGAGCAGACCCTTGGTGGGACTGAAGGGACACAAGCAGCGTATCTAGCCGAGAAAAACCAGTTATTGAGTGACCGTGTCGACGAACTCGAGGCTACGCTCGAACAGAAAAATGAGCGTATCGATCGCCTCGAGGTAACAATCGAGGGTCTCAAAACTGAACTTGCAGAGCGTAACCGAGAGATCGAGCAGACTCGAGGAGAACAAGTCGAGACGACATCCAACTGTGATACCGCTTCAGAGACATCCTCCCCGTGGGGGCGATTATTCGGAGATAGCTCCAAGTAACAATCGTTGAGAAGATCGCTTATTCAATTCAGAGTAAGGTACGATAGGGGCACTCGATTCGGTAGGTGAGTCTGCTTACTCCTCAGACGTGACGAACAGGACAATATGTTCATTAAATAATATATGGCTGTTTCATCACTTTTGTATTATTTATTCAGTGGATAGCAAGCACAAGTGCCCAGGCAATCAGTCATCCTCATTTTCTCTGCCGGGAAGGCGACGGATTGCCTTTACCCATCTGTCTTTGGCCGCCTGCCCGGGGTCAGCAAACGGATCATGTGTGATGTCTTCAGTTGTTTCGGAATACGTTTCACCGCCCTTGTCGGTTCTCCTCCGCCACAGGCTAACTACCGTTGCAACCGCTAATAATGCTAATAAAATAGCTGATGTGAATTTAGATAAAGTGAAATTATCAAATGGGGCTACCACGAAAATTAGGGCCAACAGAAGCACAGCTAACTGGGTCGCATAGAAAAGACGACTGAGCCAGAAGTTCAGTATCCCGAAAATTTGTCCCATCGCTCTACAAGACGTACCAGCGGTGTGCATATAATATTTTACACTACGTTTATGTAAAGAATTCTATGATATCTGGTAGTAGAGTTTGGTTAGTCTGTACATGCATATATCTGAGTGACACAAACATATATTGAGCATGGTCGCGTACAGTTAGATATGGCTCAGTTCGATCCGGCACCTGAATCTGATGCTGCTCAGCGGCGGTGGCAAGAGGGTACGGACACGTTTGGTCGTGTCTACGATGTTGCCCTTGGAGTGACATCGCCCACCGCGTACACTGAGATTGCGGAGCTTGCCGATTGCTCTCCGAACGCCGCCAAAAAGCATCTCGAGCGTCTGACCGAGATGGGTATTGTTCGAGCAGACCGTGATAGTCGCCCCGCGCAGTACGAACGGAACGATGGGTATCTCGAGTGGCAGGAGGCCAGCCAAATTGCAGATGAACTCTCCATCGACGAGATAATCGACCGCGTGGCAGCACTCGAAGAACAGCTCACAGAGTACGAGGAGCAGTTCGGAACCACTGACCCGACAGCGGTCTCGGTTGTTGAGCATGACGACCACGAGATGGTTCATGAACGGATGACTGCGATCAGTGAGTGGCAAGGAATCATTCGAGAGATTCGACTGTACGAACTTGCTCGACAGCTCTCCCAGAACGATGGGCATCTGATTCCTGCCTGAATGAGTCGGCCACCATCGGATTCGGCCCCTGACTCGACAGGGCCACCGGATCGCCAGACGTTGCGATTGCTCGAGCGACATCTCACATCGGATTCACTCGTCGCCGAGACAGCATTCGATCCAGATTTCTACGAGCCGCGACTCCTCAAGGCGTTCCTTGATATGGAGCGATATCCAGAATCAGTCTCAGCAGCCCGGCTCGACATTCGGTGGTTCACGACTGAGGATTTCACATTTCATTATGTTGAAGATCACAACGATGGGAGCCGGTGGGAATGTCGTTGGGATCGGCATCCAAACACGCACAATGCCCGGTTGCACTTTCACCAGCCACCGGCTGCGAACGACATCACTGATCTTGAACTCCCGTCGCTCCACCCCCTCGAGGTGTACTCGACGGTGCTTACTGCGATCGAGCAGCGTCTCGAGACTCTTTGGTCTCAGTGAAGGTATGTGAGTCTCATTGGCCTCTCGCACACAGTATTTGCGAGGATGTCAGCGGGGTCTTCCACTGGACGGAACACTCAAACGCGTCTCGTGAGATGACCGTGTATGAACCGAGCGACCCTCGTGGTTTCTGTGGCGCTCCTCGTCGTTCTTGCGGGATGTGCGAGCGACACCGGGGACTCCGAGAATGCGATTGACGACTCTCAGACCGTTGGGAATGCTCTCGAGGTTGTTGACATGAACGTCGAAGACGTGTCGCCCGACGAGGAGTACATCGTCCTCGAGAATACCGCCGATGAGCCCGTTGATTTGTCTGGGTTTGAACTCCGAGACCGAGAGGGTGGACAGGTCGATGGCGGCCTCTCTCCGTTTTCGTTTCCAAGTGAGTTCGTTCTGGAGTCTGGGGAGACGGTGAAGATAACGACTGGTGAAGGCGATCCAACGGACAACGAACTGTACTGGGGATACAACGTGAATATCTGGCGAGACGATGGCGACGTGGTTCGGCTTGTCAACGCCAATGGCCAGGTCGTACTCGAGCACGTCTACGGCGATATCGAACTCGATGAGTCTGAGTCGGACGGCGATGGAGAGAGCGGCACTGGTGACGAGAGCGATGGACTCGACGGGAGCACTGTCGAGGGAGAACTCGAGATTCACCACATCGACGTCGGACAAGGCGATTCGACTCTCATCGTCACGCCAGCCAATGAGACGATCCTGATCGATACTGGCGACTGGCGAGAGGACGGCAGTGAGGTCATCGCCTATCTCGAGGCCCAGGGGATCGATCGGATCGACCATCTCGTCGCGACACACGCTGATGCCGACCACATCGGTGGTCACGCTGCTGTGATCGAGCACTTCGAGACGACTGGTGAGGGTATTGGAACCGCATACGATTCGGGTGTCCCATCGGATTCTGCGACCTATGGGAACTACCTCGATACCGTCGACGAGTACGACGTCGAGCTGCTCATCGTCGAAAGCGGCGATGAGCTACCGCTTGAGGGCGATGTCTCTGCCCAGGTGATGAACCCGCCTGCTGGGGACGCTGGGAGTGATGTTAACGATAACAGTGTGGTACTGGCGCTCGAGTTTGGTGACTTCCAGTATTTGGCACCCGGTGATGTCGATACTGGCGTTGAGCAGCGCTTGGTCGACGAGTGGGAAAACGATCTCGAGAGCGATGTCTACAAGGCTGGCCATCACGGCTCATCGACCTCCTCGAGTGACGCCTTCGTAGACGCCATCGATCCGGAGACGGCTATCATCTCGAGTGCCTATGATTCACAGTATGGGCACCCAAGCGATGAGGTGCTCGAACGGTTTGCCGCTCGAGAGATCGAAACATACTGGACGGGAGTCCACGGCGATATTGTGGTTCGCACCGATGGCACGTCGATCGAGGTAGAGACGGAAGAGTTGTTCTCGACGGACCCAGAGGATATCCTCGCGGAGACACCTGATTCCGACGATGAGACGAACTCCCTGATATCACCTCCTCTGGTCGCCAGTGGAATTGATGGAGCTGTCGCTCCTGCTATGGGGTGAGAACGATGGACGGGACTTACACTGGCGTTGTCGATCGAATTGAGGACGGTGAGATTGCTATCATCTTGCTCGAGGAGAACGGGCAGGTGATCGAGCAAGTGGATGTCCCTGTGGCTCGATTGCCTGAGCCCGCTCAAACAGACGGTGGTGTGTTGTCGGTTACGCTCGAGGATGGCGACATCGTGTCGATGGAATATCGACCGGACGCCACTCGCGACCGCCGTGAGTCTGCGCAGGAGAAACTGGATCGGTTGTCGGAGAAGTTGTCTGATCGCGAGGAGTGAGTCGACGCTGGCGGTGATGAAGAGTGACTCTCGAGGAAAAGTCTGTAGTGGACACTTGGTTCTGTTTCGAAGTTCCGTCTGATAAGAGGAGAATCGTGGATTGTCAAACGCTCAGTACAGAGAGGCCAGCAAACAGATGAGAACGTGAGTGCTCTATTTCAGTTCTTTCGGAAGATCGTCTACACCCCACACCTGTAGTACTTGTCGAATGTGGAAATCCTTCTCTGATGGATCATTGTTCTGTAACGCTTCTTCTAAGTGTTGTCTGCCTTCAGCACTCAGCTCCCCCATTTCGTCCTACGGTACCCCTATCAAAGGATTTAAAATATTTGATTGCTTTTTGCATATGGACTATAGATATTACCAATAATGAGATGAGGGAGATCTACTACAGCCCGTTCTGTTCGCACCTGTAGTGCGCAGTGATTCCACGGGAATAAACAGCTAAAGAACCGAGTTTCAACAGAGCTACGTATTCTAAAACGACCCCTCCGGAGTATTTTTTCGCCCCGAGATGGGTGCGGGGCGATCGAACTGCCCCGAGATAGCGAATGACTACTGAGCGACAGCACCCACGAGACCGTGGAATTGATCGGACACCAACTCACCGGCACCCCTCCAAGCAACCCTGGGCTGGCCTCAAGTTACGCGTTCCGAACGACCGAAGTCGGGAGTCACTCATCTCATTCGTTGAGTGTGCTCTCGTCGAACTCACGCATGCAGACGTCGGTGCCGAGTATCGATCGTCGAACATTTGGGGAGTTAAACTGACGCAGTACATCGCTGCCGATACGGTTGGCGAGAGATTCAAGAAGCGCCATTATGACGAACGGCTCGGCTGGCACGAACAGACGATGTCCCAGCAGGACGTGCGTGATGAACTACTCAACCGCCTCGAACGGCCCGCGTCACTGGCGACGAACCAGAGTCATTCCTATCCTGTTGAAGAACCAGATACGTTCAGGGTGAAGCCGACGTGGCAACTTCGAATGGGTCGACGGCCCAGCAAGAGGTAATCACGAGCCGTCGGTACTCCAGCCTGTTGTTGAATATCGGTCACTGACTCCAGTTCCTATCTTCTAAACTCTATTGAATTTATTAGATCCTGGTATATTTGGCACCGTCCGCGGTAAGTACAGAGGATGCATGCAGCAAAAGCCAGTGGTCGTTTCAGGTGATGAAGTGTGAGCTGAGCCGTTACGACGAGTGGTATCTAGCCGGGCCTGAGAAGTGATCAGACCCAGAATCGACCTTCGAGATACTCGCTTCGGTCGGGCGAAACCAACAGGCGACACGCAGAGTCAGCGGTGCTCGGAGGCATGGACGGGCGCCTCGGGTACTTCGATTTCTTCGCTGGCGAAGGCGGCCAGCGAGCGCTCTGTCACGTCCGAGGCGAACGCGAACTCGTCGCGCAGGTCGGCCACGTAAGCCTTGCCGCGAATCGTCCGATAGTAGGACTCGTCCTCGACTAGGACCGTGAACGAGTGGTCATCGTCGACGTAGACGTACTTCGAGGTCACCATGGCTTCCCTGACGATCGCACTCGCTCTATCGACGTCGGCAGCGGCGGTGACCGCGAGTTCGACGACGACCATCATCTGCGGGGTGCCGTCGTTGGCGTTCGAGACGTTCGAAGTGAACATCGTTCCGTTCGGGATACTAACGGCGCTGTCGTCGGGCGTCCTCAGCGTTGTCGCCCGAAGGTCGATGTCGGTTACCTCGCCGTAGTCGTCGTCGATGGCGATCTTGTCGCCGACCTGATAGGGACGCTCGGTGACGAGCACCAGCCCACCGACTATCGCCGCGAAGAGGTCCTTCAGGCCGAGCCCCAGAGCCGCCCCGAACAGTCCCGACACTGCGAGCAACTGTGCGGCCGATAGTTGAAGCAACGGTCCCAGGATCAGATACGCCGCGGTTCCGTAGATGAGAACCCGCGCGACCGGAATGAAAATCTTGATCGTAACCCCCCGACGGGGAATGCGCTCGACGGCCGCCGTGAGCACGAACCTGACTACCTTGGTTGCCAGGTACGCAGCTACGAGCACGCCCACCATTCTCGTGAGTGTCTCCTGGGCTACCCCCAGGTCTACCAGCGTCTGGAGCACGGTCACAGTATCCGCCCCAGTTCGGTCGCCGGCGCGGCAGCCGGCACTGCCGCCGGTACCAGTTCCACGATATCGTCCTCGACCGTGACGAGGCCGTCGCGCGAGAGGCGTCCGAGAACCCGGTCGAGACCGTCAATAATGCCCGCGAGCTGTGCCCGGTTGACCCTCTCTTTCGCGAGCACGATCCGCAGACAGAACGCCTCCTCGCGGTCCAGATCCGGGTCGGACGCGGGGACGGTCACGTCGCTCGGGCGCACCTTCGGCCCCTGTCGGGTCTCCCAGATCGCCGTGGCGACGCCGAGGTTCCCGTTTGAGACCGCAGCGAGGCGGCCGAACGTTACGTCCTTTGGATCCAGATTTCTCTCCGAAAACAGGTTCTTGACTGCAACTGGGCTCAGCATAGGAATCGGCACCGATACCGACCAGTCCCGCCAGCCAATCTCGTGGCGCGTCGTGATGACCAAGCCGCCCTGCTCGGGGTCGTCTGCGACGAACGCCGGCATCACGTCATACCGATCTAGCACGAGTTCCGCAATCCGTTCTGCGGGAAGGAGCTGGATCTCAACAGTGACGGGAAACTCCCGGTCGAGGGCCTGCACCGCCACGAGGTACTCCCACGCGTACCGGTTCCAGCTGGTCACCACTGTCGCATCGACGCTCGCTAGGTCGTCGAGAAACGCAGACAGCTCCTCGAAGCCGCCGATGCGACGCTCGTACAGGTGCTGGCAGTCCTCTATCACGACTGGCCCCCCGTTGATCCTCGCCCGGATCCGGTCGACCCCGTCGCCCGGGTCAAGGCTAACCCGGGTTGCGTCCAGATCCCGCACAGCCCGGTCTAGGACGGATCCGCGTCCGGAGAAGGGATCGCCCACGACGGCAACTGGCCCGGCCTCCTCGCCCGAGAGAACGGCCTTGAACGCCTCGTGGTCGTCACCGAGGAGTGTGGGGACGTCGACGTCCGGCACCCGACGTCTCCTTTCGACGGCACCATGCTTCATTATACCTATACCTTTGTGTCCAGCCGGTTGATAATACCGAATCAGGGTCGACCCCGTCAGATGGTTTTAAGCGCCCTCTCAATCCGTCTGGCTCGCGGCTCAACACGGATGTGAGACAATCATTCGGGTCACTGATTGTTAGTCCTACCCGGCTCATCAAGGACGTTAGCGATACCGCCGCTAAATACGTGCTCTGTATTCTGCTCTGTAGGATCACTAGACTGCGGCGACTTCGGAGCAATTGGAGCTGGTTAGTTACGATGTGATTTGGACGAATATTTCCCTGATGCTGATGGCTGGATGAACAGATTCCTGTAAAATCAAGAGACTGCGGTGGATTCCAGATACGAGTCCAGTGGTTGACTGTTCTCCAACGAGAGTAGGCTACTCACAGCGTCGTCTAGCGATCCTACAGAGCACTGTATTCACCTATGGAAATTCTGCTGGCTAAACAAACCACGTTTGCTAAGATAATTCTTCGGGCAACAAGGACTTGCTGTAGTTTTTGAACGTAGAATCGACAACCGA
>NZ_JBGUAZ010000010.1 GCF_041821085.1 Natrinema sp. HArc-T2
TAAGTCGCTGATCCTCGCGTAGAGCCATGCGGCGTCAACTGTAGTTGCGTTCTGCGAACCTCTCGGCGGTCGATGGTAGACGAAACTCGAGATGAACACGAGAACGGCAGTCACACCAACGACGGCAGCAAAGGCGGATCGGAAACCGGTCTGGTCGAACAGCCAGAGCCATGCGAACGGCAGCACTAACGGGCCGAGACCGATCCCTGTCATCGTGAGACTCGTCGCAAGCCCTTGATAGACATCGAACCATTGCGGTGCAAGCGAAACGACGATCGTAAACGCGGTTCCTCCGGTCGTGCCAAGGAGTACAAACGCGACAACGACACCGAGATACGAGTTGACGATCTGCAGGAGTGCGGTAGTAATAACGAGGCCGATGCCGATCAGTGCAAGGACCGGTCGGAGGGGGAATCGAGCGGCGAACACGCCGAAAAGGCCACCGGCCATGAGGAAGACTGCAGTCGTGATTGAAAAGACCGACGAGACCTGCAATGCAGAGAGGCTGAAGGTCGCGGCGAGGCGATCGGCGTAGACGGTGAAGGTAAAGACAGCCCCCCAGATCGCCGTGAGAATGCAGATGCCGAGTCCGACGATCAGCCACCCCTGCGCGGAATCGAGGGCCTCCTCGTGCGCGTTGGACACCTTAGTTGCGGTCACACTTTGCCCCTCCTAGTGACGGAGTAGCGCGCCATGTGTCTACGAACTGTAATTATTCTTAGAGAGTTTTGATCATCTAGGTCGGGCGTTTTTGCCAAGAGGCTGTATAAATAAGTCATTCTTATTGTTTTGGCATCAAAAATTCATTTATTTCCGGAATGGGGCGTCATTTCGCAGACACTCATGTCTTCCTGTGCCAGTGAGGACTCACCCTGCTGTAGCACCACCTCATGGAGTCGTACGTGGCTGATCCATTAGCGATTGAGAACCGCGATTTCTCCGTCGCTCTGAACGCGGATCTCGTAGCCACAATACACGAATTGCACGTGGCCCGATGTTTGGGGGGCATCGCTGCTTGCGGAGTGAAAGAGTGCATCCAGCGCTTCAGGATTGATCACCGAATACAGCGGTGGAGACAACTCTACTGGATCAACACCTTCCAAGTCGGAGATCAGTTCGATGATCATCATACTCAGGTCCTCGTCTGGCTCTGCTGTGGGGAACGATTTTGTCTGGATTTCTGCTTCCATACCAACTCGGTTCGGTGTATGTCTCCTCAACGATATCGCCGAATAGTTTGACTGCTTTTAAGCAGGAACGGACGCCGTCCGACTGTGCACCGCGGCGGGTCTCAGTCCGATTCGACCGCGAACAGGGACTCGAATACCGTTGCGTTGATTCTACGGAGATGGGACGATAGCGTTGACGGCGCGATGTCAAGCTCAGCAGCGACATCTTTCGCACTGGCGCCGTCTTTGTCGTAATAGCCCATCTGGGTCGCGACCCGGGCGACCTGTCGCTGGCGATCAGTCAGCGCCGCTTTGATCCCAGCCTGTTCATCTATCGGCTGTGCTCCGGAACTCCGGAGTACCTCCAACTCGAACTGGATATCCTCCTCGCGGCAATATTCCCATAACGTACCGAAGTGGTCTCGTTCGCCGGTCTCTAACCGAAAGCGCCAGCCGCGATCGGCGCTTTCGCTGTTGACGACGTGGATACCGAGTTCGGAGAGCGTCGGGGAAACGAGTATTGTCGCTGGACTCAACTGGACGCGGTACATCCGTGTATCGCCGAAGTCCATCGTTTGGGTCCACTCTGCGACCGTCTGGTCGCGAGCAAGCTCCGTTTCAAATACGTGGAAGTCAACGTCCGTTACCCGGTAGAGGACGGTCGGTACGTCTTCGGTCGTCGCTGGGCGAACGGATTCCTCCGTGATCGACGCGTGGGGAACTGCCTCGAGTGTTGGCGCTAACGGGGCGTTCGGATGAGTCAGCACAATATCGGCGATAAAACTCTCGGGCACTGGAGACAGCGAAGGTATTCATCCGTAGGGTGAAAATTCCTCTGTTTACACTATCAGGGTAATATTACAAGGATTTTATAATGGCGCACATATGTGGCCTTTATTTTGTATTATGGTGGAAAAATATAACATGCCTGTGGGATTCTCGGGGACAAGTGAGCATACGCAACTGCTATTCGGTGCAGGCGAAGTAAGTCTCGAATTCATGCTTCATAGCAAATATTGATGGTCAGCTTTCAAACGGAAGATTGCCAAGGAACTCGTCACTCTGGTAATCGAGGTGATCTAATCGCGGTCCGAGCAACTCACGGGTCAGGACCACCAAGGGGTTGGTCGTTCCTTCACCGACCATTGCGATCTCCGTTCTCGTCCCATCAGCAGCTTCATCCCACAGGCCGACGACGACTTTCGCTCGATCAGCAACAATCAGCCGACTTACTTTGGGATAACTCGACTGTTCATACATCCAGTCCATTTGGGGATCCCATATCGTCGCTGCTGGAAGACGCTCCCGGAAGAACTCTCGAGCCTCTCGGCTTTTTGTCCCGGCATGGAGTTCGACTCCCCGCTCGATAGCTCTCTTTGCATAGGGGAGACACTCTTCATCGAGTAGTTCGTCGGAGGCGTAAATCAGAAACAGTTCATCTTCGGCTGTATCAGCCAACCCCCGGCAGTAGTCGTACACCTCTTCGCTCCCTTCAAGTCGTCCAACGGTGCTTTCGTCCGTTCTGCGACCTGTTCCGACCTGTGAGAGCAGGTCGTCGAGTACGTCTATATCCATCCACTCGGCGTCACTTGTCAAGTAGTTCTGGCTAGTGACGATGCTTTCGTCGTGGTCGTAGTTGATTAGCCCTGCCTCGTCAAGTCGAGGAAGATGGTTGTGGTGGAGCGAGATAACCGTCTGCTCGATGCTCTCGTCGTCCTCCGAAACGAGTTGTTCCGCGATCTCGGACACAGAAAGTCCGTGTGAAGCATCAGTGAGAGCGGTCAAAACCGCCCGATTCGTGGTATCTGTAAGTAGCCGAATGAGTTCCTCGTCCTGCGAATCCATTACCATTGAATACTCCTGTTGGATAATAAGGAGAAGGTCTCAGTTCACATACACGATTCTTGAATAGTTATCTATCAACTCTAATTGAACGTAACTCCACCGACAACAATTACTAAGCAGGTCTACTTTGCGATCGCTGCGCCATCGTGCGTGTCAGACCGTCATGCCAACCAAGCGAAGAATCGCTTGTGTCTCTCGGAGCAAACACCCGTCCGCCCATGCTCCCATGATTCATAAAATCCCGTCGCATAGCACTCGCTGAGCAGGTCTGCGAACGGCATGACCAAACTATGGCTTTACGACCTGCTCGCTTCTCAAACTGGTTTATCGAGACAGTGCTAATTATACAGAACGGTGTGTTGTTCAACCATACAAAAATAATGTGAACCAAAGCTCAGACTGTAGGCGCTCTTTCGAGCCGTGGAAAACACCCTACTTGGCTGAAGCCGTCCGCTTCTGCCCCGCTAACGTCCCGATGTGCCATCTTCCGAGCCACGGATTTTTAATATATCATCATACCATTTACTATGTGGCGGTCTGTACCGTAGAACACTCGAGAAGCCTGGAATTAGCCGAATGAGTGTGTTCGCGAGCCACTGTGCATTAGTACAGTAATGCACAGTGAATTTATGCACCCCGACACTGTACGGGAAATCGAACAGATGGATCACAGCGATTCCACGGCGACACCCGGAGAACACGCCCTTGAGGATACCATCGACGCCTTCCTCGAGTCGGGTAACAAGGCCGGCAACTACCGCGATGCCCTCGAGCGCGTCTTGACCGACTGGCGACAGCGCCTCGAAGCCCGTGGCACCGGGACAGTCGAACATGTCTCGAAACGCGACATGGCAACGTATGCGCAAGCGCTCTCGAACGACGAGACAAAGACCGCAGCGACCGCGTGGACGTACTACGACTACGTCTCGGCATTTCTCTCTTACTGCGTGAAATGGGACTGGCTCGAAGACAATCCCGCCCAGAAAGGGATCGCACTCGACGAGCTGCCACCGCGACCGGCGAAAAAGAGCGGTGATCAACAGTTCTGGTCGGCTGAAGATCGGAAGGCGTTGCTCCGATTTGTCGATCGTCGTGCCCACGAGGCCGTCGACGAAAACGGCTCAGCCGCACTCGAGGAACTGCGCGATCGTGCGCTCGTCTACCTGCTGGCCTATTCGGGGGCTCGTGGCGGGGAAATCCTTTCAGACCCACGCGACGACCGGCGTAACGGCTTGCGATGGGGCGACATCGACCTCGAGAACAACCAGTTCCAGGTGCTCGGCAAAAGCCAGCACGAAGACGAGGAGGTCCAACTCCCAAAACAAGTGCATCGACCGCTCGAGCGGCTGGAACAAGCGCTCAAGCCGCCGACGCCCGAGTGGCCTGTGTTCGTGACGAGCCATGCCCCATCGTTGTACAGGGCACTCCCCGACGACGCTGATCCGTCTGTGGGTGGGCCACTCGAGTTACATCGGGAACATGGGGTCGTTCCGCCGTCGCTATCGACCAACGGCGGTCGGTCAGTTCTGAAACGGCTGTGTGATGCGGCTGCCCTCGAGATCGACGGCGAGTACTTGAAGCCCCACGGCGCACGGCGTGGTGTCGGTGAAGCCATCTATCGCGAGCACGGTGCGGCCGCAGCACAACGGGTGTTGCGCCACGCTGATCCTCGGACGACCTCACAGATGTACGCCCATATCGAAACTGAAGAATTGGCAGAGGAGACGTCTGAAGTCTTCGAGAACGAGTGAACTCAGTTTTGTGTAAACTGGTAGTTAGCCAATACGTCCTATACCTCTATCACCGTTCGTGTGGCTCGAGTGTTCTACGGGCAATAAACTAAATTTCGCTGTATAGATTCTACGGTGTAGAAGATGAGACTTTGATGGGCTCAGCAAGCCTGTAATACGCAGTCTCGGACGAATTAGTGAACAGGAATTGCTTCAAATCGACTCTCGAGCATCATTCTTATTGAACATCAACTATTTCGAAGCATCTGAAATTAAATCACTTACTCGTTGGTGTACTGAACAGCAACCCACACCTCGTTTTCAGAGTCTGAGTTGGGAAGAAGAAGGACTTCATCGACCAGACTCGTACGAACGCACTCTTCCCAAGCCTCCATCGCAGTGTCATGGTATTCATTGACAGTAGCTGTATCGACGTCCTCACCGTGATCGTTGCGAGCGATCGATCGTGATTCTTGTCGCGTCGGAATCGAAATTCGCGTTCGATTCCGATCGTAATCGCCGCGGACGTCAACAAAGGCTTCGGGACGAAGATTGATCGCTGTAGAATCAACGTCCGAGGGCGAATCCGTGTCATCCAGAACGTGGTGTCGCGCCGTCACGTCACCTTCGAACGGTGGTGAAATGCGGAGGACGTGGCGACGGTGTTCAGTCTCGTCGTCGCGATTTCGTTTGAACGCCGCAACGATCGTTGCAGGGTCAACGACGACCGTTTTGATTCGGTCCGCTACAGGTTGAGGCACACCTCGAGCCATACTATCGAATGCCTGTACTCTCTCCACCGATAAACCGCTATTGGTCGCTGAGCTCGATGGTCTCTGAACCATATCGATACTAACCAGCCGAGTCGGTGAAGTGAACGGTCCCCGCTATGGTTCGAACGGAGCAATCATTTCGTCGTCGAACGGGACGGGTACCCCGCTTCGATCGAAGCAGCCGTATTCCGTGACTCCGCTGATGTTCGTCGCTCCATCGCTCGTTAGTTCGTGCCTGACGCGGATCGTCTCTCGGTCGACGTGTACCACGTTACAGTCGACGTGAAGTTCGGTTTCGAAGTGAACAGGCGACTGAAACTGCCATTCCCACTCGCGGAGCCGATATGGCTGTTTCTCGCCGGCGAGTTCGCCGACGGACGTCCCCTGTTCAGTGAGGAACTCTTCGAGAGCAATACCCGCAAATCGGGGATACTCTTCGAAGTACGCCAGATCTGCGCCTTCGATGTAGGGGCTCCGAATCGGGACCGATGTCGAATACGAGGGGAGGTCCGAACCCTCGTTCGATTCCGTCGTCGGCCCGACTTCGGGATCACGATCGACACACGCGTCCGCGAACGCCGACTGCACCTGTTCGGGTAACGGACGTGCAGCGCCGGTCGGTGCGATCGTCACGTGGGTCATTCGCGCCGTCGCGAGACGCTCCCCGTCGTCGTCGAGAACTTCGTATAGGAGTTCGACGCTTGAGTCCCCGACGCCGATCGGGACCGTCTCGACGGTGATCGTGTCTCCGAGTGCGGGATATCGGTGAACAGTGGTATCGACCACGACCGGCGCGTAGGGAATACCGTCCTCGGCGAGGATCTCTTCGAACGAGTAGCCGAAGGCGGCGGCTACCTCCTGTGTCGAAATCAGCTGCCAGTCGAAAAGGACTGAGCCGTGAACGAGCGGTCCGGCGAGCTCTCCGAATCGGACGTCGGTATCGCTAATCGTTTGCACACCACGTCCCTATTCAGTCGAGTATTACTACATTACGGAAAACGGCAAACAATACTACGTTCGATCGACGAGTTCACTGCGCGGAAGCCAGCAGTGGAGACATTTGGGTAAAGCTCACTACCCGAGTCGCACGGCTTTTTATGCAACAATGACCTTTCGCTCATATGACTGCTGACGAAGAATCGAACGGGGACGAATCGTTCGACGATCCGTTCTGTGACCATCTCGGGATCACGTTCGACGAAATCGAAGACGGTGAAGCCACGGCGCGGATGCCGGTTACGGAATCGCATTTGAACTTTGCCGGCGTCCTCCACGGCGGTGCTGTCTTCGCGCTTGCAGACGCAGCAGCCGGGGCAGCGCTTTCTTCCCGTATCGGGAACGACGCCAGCATCGCACTCGAGGCGAACGTGTCCTTCCTCGAGGCAGTGGACGTCGGTGAGACGGTCGTCGCGACTGCGACGGTGCCACACGAAAGCAGGAAGACGGCGGAAATAACGGTCACGATCGAGACAGAAGCGGGGACGCGCGTTGCCTCATACCGGAGTCGGGGGTACAAATTCTAGCGACTGCCGGCACTCTATCCTTCGATAACGACGCCGCTCAGTTAGTCACGCTTTCGCGAACGGGCTCATACGATTTGCTGTAACGATGTACCGGTACAACCGCAGGGCGGTCGCGGTTGCGCCGGCACTGACTGACAGCAGACCGTATCAGTCGTCGGAAGCGGCGCCATCACGACGTGCCCTGACGGCTGGCGCTTGAAGCACCTCGGCGTCGGTCTCCGAACCAAGCGGTGTGACGCGGACACTCGTGACCTTGTACTCAGGGATGCCCGACTGTGGATCGAACGTCTCCTGTGTGAGCGTGTTGACCGCGCCGGCGGCGAAGTGCATCGGGATGAACAGCGTTCCCGCGTCGACGCGATCGGTGAGCTGTGCTCTGACTACGATCTCACCGCGTCGGGACTCAACGTGAACGTAGTCCCCGTCGTCGATCTCGAGGCGATCAGCCAGGTGCGGATGGATTTCGACGAAACTCTCGCCGACGTGGCTCATGAGCCCTTCGACACGGCGGGTGAGCTGGCCAGTGTGCCAGTGATAGAGGACCCGACCCGACGTGAGTGTGAGTGGGTACTCCTCATCTGGAATCTCTCCAGGTTGCCCGCTGTCTGCCGGGACGAATCGGGCGCGCCCATCGTCGAAGTTGAAGTTACCCTCCTCGTAGTCGTACAGATACGGCGTCCCGGGGTGGTCATCGGTCGGACAGGGCCACTGAAGCCCGTGTTGGTCGCCTGCCTCGAGGCGCTCGTAGCTGACGCCGCCGTAGATCGTCGTCACGTCACTGATCTCGGCCATTATCTCCCGGGGGTGGTCGTAGCTCCAGTCGTATCCCAGACGGTTCGCTAACTCCTGAGTGATCTCCCAGTCCTGGCGGGCGTTTCCAGGCGGGGTAGCCGTCGGGCGAACACGCTGGATACGACGTTCCGTGTTGGTGAACGTGCCGTGTTTCTCCGGTGATGTGGCTGCAGGGAGGATTACGTCCGCGTGCTCTGCCGTCTCGGTCATGAAGATGTCCTGGACGACGAGGAAGTCAAGCGCCTCGAGAGCCTCGCGAGCGTGTTCGATGTCGGGTTCGGAGAGGGCGGGGTTCTCGCCGACGATATACATGCCCCGCAGATTGCCTTCGTGGGCCTCGCTGAACATCTCGGGCACTTTGAGCCCAGGTTCGGCGGGTGGCTGCTCGCCCCACGCGTCCGCGAATTTTGCCTGCACGTCCTCGTCGGCTGGATCCTGATAGCCGGGCAGACTGCCGGGGAGCGTCCCCATGTCGCCGCCACCGCCCTGCACGTTGTTCTGGCCGCGGAACGGGGAAAGGCCAGCCCCCGGTTTTCCGAGCTGACCCAGCACGAGCGCGAGGTTTGCAAGCGCGAGGATGTTCTGCGTGCCGTGACTGGACTGAGTCATGCCCATTGCCCAGCCGAAGACGACGGTATCGGCCGCAGCGAGGGTTTCGGCGGCCGACTCAAGATCGGCTGCCGGGACACCGGCAACCTCCTCGACCCGTTCGGGTGTGTACGGTTGGACCTTCTCACGGAGGTCGTCGAAACCGGTGGTATTGCGCTCGATGAACGCCTCGTCGTGGAGGTCGTGTTCGATGATGTACCGAATCAGTCCGTTGATCCAGGCCACGTCGTAGCCCGGTTTGGTTCGAGTGTACTGGTCGGCGTGTTCGGCGATGCCGATCCTTCGCGGATCGAACACCATCAGGTCGGCACCGTCACGGACGTTCTGTTTGATGCGCGTTGCCAGCACCGGGTGGCTCTCGGTCGTGTTCGAGCCAGTGATGAGGTAGGCGTCTGCCTCGCCGACATCTTCGTTGATGCGGTTTGTCATCGCACCGTAGCCAAGCGTCTGCTGGAGGGCCGCGACCGTCGACGAGTGACAGAGACGCGCGCAGTTGTCGATGTTCTTCGTCCCTAGGACCTGCCGGGCGAACTTCTGGACGAGATACGCCTCCTCGTTCGTTCCCTTCGACGACGCGAGACAACTGACCGCGTCGACGCCGTGTTCGTCCTGTATCTCACGAAGGTTCTCTGCGACGTACTCGAGGGCCTCGTCCCACGAGACGGGCTCGAATTCGCCGGAGCCGGTTCGGACGAGCGGTTCCGTAAGTCGTTTGTCGCTGTTTGCGAACTCGTGGCCGAACTTTCCTTTGACGCAGGTCGAGAAATTGTTTGCGGGTGCTGCGGACGGCTCGTCGACCGGCTCGACGCCGATCGTGTCGCCGTCTTTCCCCCACATCTCGAAGCGACAGCCGACTGCACAGAACCCACACGTCGTTTCGGCAGTGTCGATCCTGTCGAGGCGCACGTCGCTGACGAAATCGGCGATATCGAAGAGTCGCCCTTCGGGAAGTGTGTTCATCGCGATGCTCTCGGCGGTGTGTTCGCCGGCGACGATCGCTTTCCGACCGTACTCGCTTGCCAGTTGCGCCGCACGGTTCTTGGCGCTCTCCATGAAGCGTGCGACTCTCGCCTCCTCGTTGCTGTCGGTGTCGGTCGCGTCGGAGGAATCGGCGCAACCGGGATCGGGAGGCCGATTGGGTGCGGACGTCTCGTCGAGCGTTTCGACGGCGTCGGTTTCGATGACCTTCCCGATCGAGTTGCGCTGAGTGAATCCCGGAAGCGGCAGCGTACCGGCACCGCCGATTCCCTTTTCGGTGAGTGCGCCGGTCGGACAGACCGTCGCACAGTGTCCACAGGAGACACAGTCCGACTCGGCCATCGTCTCTGCGTCCGACTGGAAGCCGATCCGGGTGTCCTCGCCGTGGCCCTCGATCCGGAGGACGCCCTCGACCTGGACGTCGTTACAGCCCTCGACACAGCGGTTACAGAGAATACACTTGTTGCGATCGATCTGGATGAACGACGAGGTGTCGTCGAGCGGTTCGTACTCGTCGCGGTCCGCGAAGACACCATAGCGTGGGTGATCGACACCCTCGCTGATCGCGGCGTCTTGCAGTTCACACCGACCGTTTCCGTTACAGGTCGTACAGCGGAGGTTGTGATTCGAGAGGACGAGATCCAGGTTGACGCTCCGGCTCTCCGCGGCGTCCGGCGTGTCGGTTTTGACCGTCAGTCCCTCCTCTGCGGGGAACGAACAGGACGGAACGAGGCCGTGTTCCTCGGTTTCGACCATACAGGTCCGACACTCGCTTCGCGGCCCGATCTTGTCACTCGCGTCGCCATCCCGATCGTAGTGACACAGCGCGGGCACGTCGGCGTCGTCCTCGAGGCCGTCGGCACCGTGCTGGACGGTTACCGTCTCGTCATCGACAGCGTCCATCGCGTCGATGACGGTCGAGTCTGGCGGAACGGTGACCGTCGTCCCATTAATCGAGAGGGTCGTTGGATGGTCGCCGGCTGTGCCGACAGGCGGGTCGTTCGCAGTGCCGGTCTCGAAGTCGGCTGTCACTGGCGTCTGTTCCTGTGTGTCGTCGATCGCCGGTACGTGCGGCAGTGGCTCGTCTGTACTCATAGTTGGGTCGAACACGTTCCGCTCGGACACTGTCCATCAGCGTGAACGCGAAATTCCGGTTCGAATTCGTCTATCGCCGTTACCACGGGCCGCGGTGCATATTCTCCGATCTGGCAATTACTCGAGCGAGTCATGACCCGCCCCAGTTCACGGATATCATCGCTTCTGAACGAGCCCTGGTAGAGTTCGCGAAGCAGTTCGGTGAGCTGTTTCGTTCCTTCTCGTCCCGGAACGCATCGACCGCTGTTCGCTTGGGAGGCAAAGCGCGCTCGCTCGCCGGCGGTCGCGACCGCACAGCGGTCGTCGTTCAACAGTTCGACAACGCCGTCCGTTCCGAGACCAGCAGCGGTAAGCGACTGTGCGGTCGGGGCGAGATCCAGTTCGGTCGTTATGCCACCGAAGACGCCGCCGACACACGCCATTTTGAACGAACCGTCCATCGAGACGGCATCGCGAGCCACCGCGAGTTCCGTCCCGGCGTCTAGTTCGACGACCGCCGGCACGTCGACATCGCCAGTGACGGTCACGAGCCGTGTCCCCGGATCCGGCGCGTCCGCGTCGAACGACGGTGGGGACCGCATCGCTCGCTGGAGCTGTGCGACCGTCCGGGGCGTGTGTACGACCGTCGGACGACCGTAGAGGCCGTATTGGGCCGGCGTCGGCGGTTGCAGACGCGGCTCGATCCGATCTGCCCCTTCCATCGCCTCGAGCGCGGCCGTCGGCGACCCAGCGCGGTACTCGTCGGGGCCGGCGACGACATCTGGGACGACGGGCAACACGTCTTTGACCGCGTCGACGGCCTGTCTGACGTGTTGCTGCAGTGCCGTCTCGCGCTCGTTCAGGTAGATCACTGCGTCCTCGGCACCGACGAACGACGCGACCGCCGCGACGCCATCGAGGACCGCGATCGGTGCGCTGGCGAGCAGCGTCCGGTCTGCCTGCTGGCGGTCGTCAGTCTCGTGTGCGTTGACGACGACGACGGGATCACCGTCGGTGTCACGAGCCGTCGTCCATGCGTTGGCAGCGGGCTGGTCCGCGACGGCGTCTCCCCTGCCGCGGGCGAGTACCCCCGTCTGTGCGGCGACACTCACATCTTGTTGCTCGGTCGAACAAAGCGCGTAGTCGGCCGGCTCAAGTGGATCGATCCAGCCACACGGGCCGAGGACGCGTCGGTGGCCGACGGACAGCGGACCGGTTTCCGGAACCGGGAGCGACGGCGTATCCGGGTCGTGTTCGACGACCGCATCGGCGTGGGACGTCGGGAACGTTCCTGATTCCAGTTCGGTGGCGAGCTCACGTGCGTCGGACGACGACGCCGAGTAGAAGAAGGCGGTTCGTCCACCGTCGGTCGCGAGGACCAGCGGCTCGAGTTTTCTGCTGCCGGTCGGTCCTGTTCGGACGATTGGCACGGAATCCGTGGCATCGCGGGCAGCAGCGTAGACCCGATCGCCACGATCCGCCGTCACGTCCGCCGAGATGCGAACGACCGGCGAGCGGTCAACGGTACCTGTAACATCCGTCATCGATGTCCATCGTTTGGAGTGTGGTACTAAAAACTACCCGAATATCACACTGCGGTGGACGTCCGTCCTGTCGACGATCGACGAGAGTTCAAAACGGCGGCTCGAGCTGGGGTTCATTTCGGCGGGCTTGCCGCCCAAGCACGACCACAAGCACCAGTACGACGATACCGAGTACGATCGATCGGGGTTTTGCCATACGTTCGTTCTCCGTGGTCGACCATGTAACGTCTTCGCTTCAGAACACGCACCAGCGGGCCAGTGAGAATCCGGTATCGAAGCGTTGAGGACGCGTCGACCGCTTCGCTTGAACGATGACGAACCCGCAGTTCGAGGACCTTCGAGCACAGGCCGCCGACGCAATCGACGATGACGATCTCATGTCGGTATACACGGGGCTCGTACACGAAGACGGTCGCCACGAGTACTACTTCGGGAACGACACTGAGGAAGCGACGGAGCTCCGAGAGGCGGCTGCAATCCAGCTCGGCATGATGCTCCGCGTGCTCGCGGACCGCTCCGACAGCTCCGTCGACGAGCTCACCGAGCTCGCAGCTGAACGCGCCGAACAAATGCAGCTCCGATAGTCTGACCCAGGCAACCACGGCTCAGCCGTCGTGGCTACGACTCGTGGGTGTCGTCTACGTCTCGCCCGTTGGTGGAGTATCGAGCGGCGTCTCGTCGTCGACGATATCATCGAGATCGAGTCGGACGAGCGTTTCGGCGAGTGGCCGACCATTCGGTCCCCAGCCTCTGGTCGCATAGTAGCGCTCGAGCGCTCGCTCGAAGTCGTCCGGATCGATGGCACTATCGCGTCCATGCGCGCCAGGGAGTGATTTCCGGAACACTGACGGAAGACTGTCGTCTGCTCTCTCGAACCCCTCTCGAACATTGAATAGTCGAACAAGCGTCCAGACTCGTTCGCCAAGTCGATAGAGGTCGCTCGAGTCGTACGATCGACCGAGCGCAGCCAGCCACTCTGCCCCTAAATCATCGAACACCTCGCCAAGGAAGTCGTCCGTCGGCAGACTCCAGAGGACCGAGCGAACGTTCTGTGCGGTGACGACCGCACGAACCTGCGTCTGGAGCGACCACTCTTCGTCGAAGACTTCGCGCTCGAAGGGACGTGCACGGCGGTGGCAGGCACCACGATCGCTCGTCGCGTACGCAAGCGCCATGCTGCCAGCCTGTCGCGGATCGTACGACGGCACGGCCATCGACTTCACGGTCGGCACGAACGCCTCGCCACCGTATCGATCGGCGGCAACAGCGACGCCGTCGGCTAACGCGTCCGCGACCGTCCCCTCTCGAGTCGCGATCCGTTTGATCAGTTCCGCGGCGGCGTCGGCGTCGCCAAAGGAGACCTCGAGATCGATATGTCCCGCGTCGGCAGCGCGGATCGCCCATGCAACCGCGTTTCCGGCACTGATAACGTCCAGTCCGAGCCGGTCACAGCACGCACCAAGTGTTGCGACGTCGTCGAAATCATCGATCCCAAGCCCGGCACCTAGCGTCATCGCAGTCGCACCGCGCGGGACGGTCTCGCCGTCCTCGGTTTCGATGCGAAAACCGCCGGGATAGTCTCCGTCGGGATACTCTCGCTCGACGGCAGACGCTTTGGCGGCTTCGACGCCGATCGCGTCGCTCTCGCCGAACGTCGTCTCCTGCCACCCTCGCGTCGCGAGCAGCCCGGTCTCGTCGGCGAAATCGAGACTCTCGATCGTCGCGCCCGCGTGTAACCACTGGCCGGTATCGTGTTCCTGATAGGCCTCGGCGTACGTCCGGTGGAGCTTCGCAAGTTCGCCGGTCGGCTCGAGTTCGTCCCCACGGACGGCGATCGCCTTGAGTCGTTTTGCGCCCATCACCGCACCCGCGCCGCCGCGACCTGCGTGGTGATCGCCGCCGTCGGATGCGATCGACGCGTACCTGACCATCGCTTCACCCGCGGGACCGATACACGCGACCGCGGCGTCGGGAAATGCATCCGCGACGGCGTCGGTCGTAGCCCCGGCGAGGTCGGCAGCCGTCTCAAGCGTGACTTCTCCGTCATCGATCTGGATCACGGTCGGAACGTCTGCACGTCCCGTCACGAACAGGCCGAGACAGTTCGGAAGCGCACCCGCGAGACGGGCAGGGAACTGGCCGCCAGCGTAGGAGTCGAGAAAGCCACCAGTGAGCGGCGATTTCGTGACCGCAGCGTATCGCGTTTCGCCGGGCAGATAGCCCGACAGCGGCCCGAGCATGAAGCCGAGGACGTTGTCGGGCCCCAACGGATCGACGTTTGCCTCGAGTTCCTCGTAGAGATAGCGAGCACCGAGCCCCTTGCCGCCGAGAAACTGCCGTCGCCACCGCTCCGGGACGCGTTCGTGACGAACCGTCCGCGCCGAGAGGTCGACCCAGCAGACGTGGTCGCGCGTCTGTGTCACGGTCCCAACCACGAGTCGGTCGAATAAACGCTTTCTGACTCGAGCGGGGACGGGCCGAGTCGTGCCGACGTGATACGTGAGAGTGTTGAGTCTAGCAAAATTTAACAGCCGCGGACGACAGGATGCCGTATGAACGTCGAAGATCAGAACGGCGTACGGACGGTCACGTTCGACCGGCCCGAATCGTTGAATGCGTTTACCGCCGATGCAGCCAAAGCGCTCGCACAGGCCATCGAAGGCGTCGATGCAGACCAGCACGATGCGATCGTTCTCACTGGCGAGGGCGAGGCGTTCAGCGCTGGTGGCGATCTCGAGGCGATGGCCGAACGCGATGAGACGCCGAAGGAGTCCTTCGACCGGACACGCGAGACGCTCGGACGAGTCGTCGAGACAGCCCTCACGTCGGACGTGCCGATCGTCGCAAAGGTAAACGGCGATGCCGTCGGTGCCGGACTCGCCGTCACTGCCGTGAGCGATTTCGCCTACGCCGCTGACTCCGCGTCGTTTAGCTGTGCGTTCGCACGAGTGGGTCTCGTTCCAGATACCGGCGGAACGTTCCTGCTTCCCCGGCTTGTCGGCCTCCGGACGGCCAAACGGCTGGCGTTAACCGCCGAGTTCATTTCCGCAGCCGAAGCCGCCGACCTCGGGCTGATCAACGAGGCCGTCCCGGACGACGACCTTGATGCCACCGTCGATGACCTCCTCGAGACGCTCCGCAAGCGACCGACGGCAACGCTCGGACTGACAAAGCGTGCGATCCACGAAAACATGGGACGGTACTGGCAGGAGGCCCTCGACCACGAACTCCTCACGCAATCGCTCGCATACGGCACGCCGGAACACGAGGATGGTGTGAACGCCTTTCTCGAACGGTGATCGTGGGCAGCTTCCGTCGGTCACTCACGCTTGGCCGGTGGTCGCTGAACCTGGTCGGCGATCGGCAACTGGAGTTCGAGCGCCATTGCGAGTTCCGAGAGTTTCCGGTTGGTCACTTCGAAGCCGATGTTCTGGTACACTGAGATCGCCTGTTTGTTTCCCTTGGCTACCTCGAGCGTCAACGCTTGGTGGTTCTTGTCCTTTGCGTACGCGATCAGCTGTTTGATGAGTTCAGAGCCGATCCCGCTGTTCTGAAAGTCCTGATGAACGAAGATAATGAACTCAGGACTGTCCGAATCGGCAGGAACCACTGCGGTGTGGCCGACGATGCGGTCATCAGCAACGACGACCAAGTTCCATCCGTTCGTAGTTAACCGATCGACCCAGGTCTCGAGTCGTGAGCGCCCTTTCGGGGGCAACCCCATCGTTCGGTTGTAGTCGTCGATTTCCTCGTACATCGTGAGTAGTGACTCTCGATCGCTGGACCGATAGCAGCGAGCGATGAAGGCATCGCCGTCTGCATCCCGGAATCGCGGGCATCGTGGTGGACAGTGCGGCGTGCCCTCACATTCCCCGTTGTCCCACGCGGTACAGGCTGGTGTCGCTGTCTCAGACCCAACGGTCATATCGGTTTGTTTCTTCGGCAGGCACTTAATTTGTCACTCGGACCTATTGGCCTGCTAGTATATTTGTCTCACTCGCGTCGCTCGACCAGTTCGCGGTTCTCGAGCGAGAGCACTTCGGTCCCGGACTGGTTCAGCACCGAAATCTCCTCGTGGACGATTCCGGTCGTTGGGTCGCTCTCGGAGGGCCGCGTCTCGACGATCGTCGTCTCGACGGCGAGCGTATCGCCCGGGCGAACCGGCGCGTGCCATCGGACGTTGTCGATCCCGATGCCAGCGATGACGGCCCGGTCGCTGCGAACCTCCTCGACGAGCAGCCGAACCGACAGGGAAAGTGTATGGTAGCCGCTGGCAATGAGGCCCTCGTACCGACTTTCGGACGCTGCTTCCGGGTCGGTATGGATGGGAAGCGGATCGAACTGCTGGGCAAACTCGACGATTTCGTCAGCAGAAACCGTCACCTCGCCGCAGTGAATCGTCGCTCCGGCGGAGATGTCCTCGAGATAGACCGTATCGCTATCCATATCTGGCATCGATACGAGGAACTCGCTCGTGTGAGCACTTTATATTGCCGGCTATCAGTCCGTGCTCATCCATTGCGACTCACGCGCGACCGACGTCTCCCCCACATTGTCCAAGAGAGTGATATTCAGTTGACACACTGGAAAACCGTGTATGGGGACGAAACGAGCGCGGCTGCAGTTAATTATGAATATAAAACATGTCCGATCGGATAGAGGGGGATTTTATTTGGAGGCATCCCCCATATCCGATATCAAGTATGGCAGGAAAGTACATCACATCCGAAAGCAACTTACCGGAGAACCCCGAGGGGGAGGAGATCCAATTACAGGTCAGTGATGAAGAAACGAAAGAAATTTTCACTATTCGGGCCAGAGTCGATCGAGAACCAGACAACCTTCTCGATCCCGACACCCTCACTGTCGTGAAAGGCCCCCACGAGGACACTGAAGAGGAGTGGTACGTCGATGTTCTCGAGACTGACAGTGGAGAACCGATCGATACCGAACTTCTAGAGTCGACGATGAACGCGCTCGAGGACAAGTCAACCGTGATTAATACCCGGTCGAAGGAAGTGAAGACGCTCCTGCAATACCTCACGGAGAAAGGGGAGTACAACTCCGTCTCAGAGGCAAGCCGGACGATTATGCTCGAGTATCTCTCCGAGGCCTACCCGGACCTCGTCAGTGAGTACATCGATCTCAAAGTGCAGTCTGAACGAAGCGAGTTGGCTGACGAACTGCACGATCACCGATGACGATCAGTAGTCTTCGGCAGTACATCCAGCGACTCGAGACACGAGATGAGTTACATCGAATCACGGAACCGGTCTCATGGAATTTAGAGGCTAGTGCTGTCACGATGCTGTTAAACGAAGAAGACAGTAGCGTGCCACTGTTCGAAAACGTCGAGGCAGCGCGGCTCATCGGCGATCCGTATCGGGGATCACAGCGCAGGCCATGGGATCGAATCGCGCTCGGACTGGAATTACCGACAGACCTATCATATCGTGAATATTATGAATCGGTTATCGAGCGGTTGAAAAATCCGGTCGAGCCTGTCACGGTCGCTGCCGATGACGCGCCGTGTAAGGATGTCATCCAGACGGGAGACGACGTTGACCTGTTGGATTTTCCCTGGCCGTACATTCACGCGGGTGACGGTGGCCGGTATTCGAATCTCCATACGCTTATTGCACCTGACCCAGACTCCGAGTGGGTCGACTGGTCGTACCACCGATCGATGATTCACGATAGCGAGACGGCCAGCGTGCTCTTGCTTGCGGGTGAACAGACGCCGAATATGTACTATTACAAGTACGAGCGGCGAAACGAGCCGATGCCAGTCGCGATCGCCGTTGGCGTCGAACCTGCCGTTCAGTATGCGTCTGTCATGTGGATCCCGACGGGCCGGAACGAGGCGGAGTACGCGGGCGGGTTGAAACAGGGACCGGTTGAACTCGTTCCCTGTGAAACGAACGATCTCTTGGTTCCAGCGACGGCAGAACTTATCATTGAGGGTGAGATTCTTCCCGATGAACGGCGCGACGAAGGGCCGTTTGGCGACTATTTCGGGTATATGAATGGGCCCCGACGGTCGATGCCGCTGTTCCGAGTGACGGGTATTACCCACCAGACGGATCCGATACTGCCGTTCTGTGTCGAAGGGGTCGGGGTCGGACATACGGAAAACACGACCAGTTCGATGGAGGTCGGCTGCGTCGGCCCGGACGCAACGCTCGGGCTTCGAACGGCCGGGTTCGACGTCGAATGCTGTGCACCGTGGAAATCGACGCCGAGAACGGTGTACGCGATCTCGACCGAGAAAACCAACCCCAGCTATCTCCACGATATGGCGAACTTCATCTTCACGACATGGGGGATGCTCCACGTCGACTTCTTCATATTCGTCGATGCCGACGTCAACCCGCTCGATCAGCGAGCAGTTCTCGAGGCGCTTGCGTTACATGCGGATCCGGATACGGACTTTCACCAGTTCGGTGTTGAAACGATGCCGAAAGTGCCGCTGAACATCTATCAAACGCCGACCGAGAAGGGCGACGTTCAGACTGGGACGTCGAAAGCAAAAACATCGAAAGCGTACATCGACGCGACGAGTACGGAGTCCGAACGCGAGAGCCGCGATACCGACGACGTGGAGCGTAAATATCGGGCGCAAAAAATACTCAAACGAGCCGGTATCGAGTCGGAGACGTTCTCGTTTATTGAGCCAGGAGACTCAGCGCAATGACAGCAGTACGACAGCATCTTGATCGACTCAGCGAAACGGACGATCTGATCACCATTACGGAACACGTTCACTGGGACGGCATGGTTGCCGAGGTCGCAAGCGAGGCGATACAGCATAACTGTCCCGTCACGCTGTTCGAGAACACATCCGGCGCAGTACGGCTTGCGAGTGGCGTTTACGGTGGTGCTGACCAGTTCGCCAGTAAAGACCAACAGCCGTGGCAACGAATTACGCAAGCACTTGACCTCGGTGCGGACTGTTCGTACAGCGAGTTGATCGAGCGGCTAGCACAGTGGAACTCGGCCAGCATCGACGATCAGTTCACCGATGAGGCGGAAGCGACAGTTCGTAACGATACTGACCTCTACGGCCTCGGTCTGCCGACGACCAGCGACGGAACGCCGCTCATGTCTCTCGGCCTTCTCGTCGTCGAGAAAGACGGCATCACGACCTGGGCACCGATCAAGGGACAAGCCCAGCGAAGCAGAACGCTTCGAGTATCTGTTCCGAAAGCCTTCGCGGAGTGGTGTCCGCCACAGGCAGATGCAAGCGTCGTGCTCGGCGTCTCGGCTGCTCCACTTATTGCGGCGCTGCAGGGATGGACACAGGTACAGACGACGCCTGCCGTCCCGAAACTGGCAGCAGGATTGACAGACGTTTCCCTGACATCGATCGGCTCGCGGACCGTTCCGGCAGACGCTGAGGTTCGCATCGACGGCCACATGAGCATCGGACCCGAGACCGAACCCGATGACAACGTAACAAAGGCAGCGTGGGAACTCGCGTGTGAGACCGAAACAATCACGATCGAAACCGACACGATTGCGCTCCGCGAGCAGCCGACCGTTCCGTTTACACCACTCGGTGAACCGCTGACCGACGATCTCCACCTACTGTGTCTC
The DNA here is from genome assembly GCF_041821085.1 of Natrinema sp. HArc-T2. Classification (NCBI taxonomy): domain Archaea; kingdom Methanobacteriati; phylum Methanobacteriota; class Halobacteria; order Halobacteriales; family Natrialbaceae; genus Natrinema; species Natrinema sp. HArc-T2. The sequence goes on from NZ_JBGUAZ010000010.1 coordinate 19,634, forward strand.
GTCGAGACGGCGAAACTCTTTCGACGCGTCAACAATTACTGGGGTGCCTCACCAGTCGAATGGATCCAGATCCCGGTCGAAGGGCGGCTTGGCTTCTGTATCGTCTCGAGTGAAATTCTCTATGCGGGATTCGAGTGGCAACTGGCGAACACGCTCTTTTCGTTTTCCGATCTGTTCGACAAAGTACTCGTATTAGACGAACAGGCGGATCCGACGAATCTTGCTCGCTCGCTCGACGATATGTGGGTCAAAGCCCATCCTGCCAACGACTGGACATTCAGCGAACCGAACGCCTCACGCGCAACCGCCCCCGTCTATCGTCCCGACGAGAACGGATCGCAGCTCTATATCAACGCCACGTGGGATCCACGATGGGACGAAGAGTACATCGCGCCCCGCGTTACCTTCGAGACGACGTTTTCGGAGAACGTACTCGAATCGATTGCCGACAGGTGGAACGAGTTGGGCCTTGGTGAACTCCTCGACAAGCAGGAAATTGGTGACGTCCATGAATGATACTATCCGAATTCCGGTCGGCAACGGCTCGCCAGAAGGAACGAATAGCGCATATGTCCTTCCGGACCGTGGCGTCGTCATTGACCCCGGGCCACCGTCCGAGGCGGCGTGGGACGCTCTTCGAGACGGGATTACTGACGCTGGCCTCGCACTCGAGGACGTCGAACACGTCCTCGTCACCCATTGGCACATCGATCACGCCGGCCTGACAGCCCGGCTCGCAGACCGTGCGAACGCGACAGTACACGCCCACCGGAACGATGCACCGTTGATCGGCGAGTACGCGACCGCTCGCCCACAGCGGCTTCGCCGTGACCGGCAGGTACTCGCGCAGTGGGGAGTGCCGGAATCGATCCGAACTGGCGTGCTGGATCGTGATACGCCGTCGCCGCTGCCCGACTCGTTCCCTGTCGTTCGACACGACGACGGCGAGACTATCGCCGGTGTCGAACTCGTTCACACGCCCGGACATACGAGCGGGCACAGCTCGCTACGGACGAGCGACGCGGTATTCCTCGGTGATCTGTTGTTACCGACGTATACCCCGAACGTCGGCGGCAGCGATACGCGACTCGAGGATCCGCTTGGGCGCTACCTGTCGTCGCTTCACCGTCTCGACTCGGCCCCGAAAGACGGACTCCCGGGGCATGGAACGCCACTCGAGATCGCGACCGCGATCGACGAGGTGAAACGTCACCATCGAGAGCGAGCCAGAGCAGCCTTTCGTGCACTCGCGACGCCAGAGCCAGCGGCACAGACGCCGTGGGACGTCGCACAAGCGTTGTTCGGAGAGATGCGCGGTATCCACGCGAAATTCGGTGCAGGCGAGGCGACCGCACATCTGCAGCGGCTCGCCGAACTGGGGATCGTCGACCGTCTCGAGGGAACACCGACTCGCTATCGTCCGAGCGTTGACGCGTACCCAGCAGAGCTATCCTTGACACCGTAGCACACGTAGTATTCCGGTTTTTCGACGCGATTAACCCAGATACGAGCAACCGTCGAATAGACACACGGCTACGAACGACTTAAAAGCGGAAACGGTAGTGTCGAACACCAGTCCGCAACCACCTGGTCGCACCTCGCATGCGAGCGTGTGTGGGCGACGGTATATCGACAGCGTACCTGTCGAGGCACAAGTCACCCGCAGAGGTGTGGGTGGGGACAGAACCTTCCGTGGTATTACTCTTCAGCGCCGGGTTCCTTGTCGCCGAGTTCGACGCCCAGGAAGTCCGGTTCGCGGTCCTCGAGGAACGCGGAGACACCTTCCTCTGCGACATCGGAGCCGAGCAGTCGGTTCTGGAGCTCGCGCTCGTGGACCAGTGCGTCCTGCAGCGGCATCTCGAGGCCTTCGTTGACCGCGAGCTTGTTGTTGCCGACCGCGACGCTCGGCTTTTCGACGAGTTCTCGGGCGAAGTCGAAGGCAGCGTCTTCGATCTCCGACGGCGGGAAGATCTTGTCGAAGATCCCTTTCTCGGTTGCCTCTTCCGGCGTGAACGTCTCACCGGTGAGCATCATCTCGAGTGCCTCAGACCGGTCGATGTACCGGGGCAGGAGCTGGGTCCCCGCCTCGCCAGCGATGAGACCGAGGCTGATCTCGGGCATTCCGATGTTATAGCCGTCGTCGTTGCCGACGTAGCGGAAGTCACAGGCGAGTGCAAGCTCGAGGCCACCACCCATACAGTGACCGTTGACCATCGCGATGAAGATCGTGTCGGTCGAGCGGATCTTCATCATGACTTCCTTGCTCGTCTGGCTCGCGTAGCCGACCTGGCGGCCGGACTCCTCGGCCAGCTCCTGGATGTCGAAGCCGGTCGAGAAGAACTTCTCGTTCTCGCTTCCGAAGAGCACAGCGCGGACGTTCTCGTCGAATCGGATGGACTCGACAGCACGCTGCAGCTCGAGCAGGACGTCAATGTCGTGTGCGTTTGCCGGTGGTCGGTTGAGACGGAGCACACCAACGTGGTCGGTTACTTCCGTTGTGAAGTACTCCAGTTCAAGCTCGTCGAACGATTGGAGTTGCATACAAAACACCAATCGCACCAACCATATATAAATCTTTCTAACGAAGGTCCAATATGCAAGCGAGAAACGCTGAGGATAGCAAATGCTACGGGTACCGAGGACGGTTTATCAGTCGACTGAGCTACCTATCGACCGGTGTCCGGACTCGAGCCGTCGTATTTGATCCGTTCGAACACGGTGTTGCAGCCGTGGCAGTAGTACTGCGTCTTCGAAATCTCGCTTCCGAAGGCGGATTCCTGTTCGGTGTCCGCTGACTCACAGAACGGACACACCACGGTTGGCTCCGAGAGCTGGTCGTTCATGGTGATCAGTTCAGTGCGAACAGTTCGTTCTCCTCGCCTCGGATCTGTTTGAGTTCCGTCTCACTGATCGACCCGCTGTCAACTCGTCGTCGCGTTTCGTCCCACTCCTCGGACGCGGGTGCGTCCCAGTCGACAGCGTCGAGCGAGACAGCCGTGTCCGCGAACAGGTTCTGGTAGTGCTCGATGAACGACTCACGGATGTCGGCGATCGATCGATCCGTAAAGCCAGCCTCGAGCAGTGGATCCTCCGCGTCGTCGTATGCTGCCGGCCCGATGAAGGCCAGTGCCTGTGGCAGCGTCTTTTCGAGGGTCTGCTGGATCGTCTCGGGGTCCTCGTCAGCGAGGGTTTCGAGGCGCGCATCGTGATACTCGAGATGGAAGTACTCGTCTTCACCCATCTTGGTGATCAGGCCGTCCAGATCGTCCTGATCGATCGCGTCGAGCAGATACCATGCGGCGCGATCTGCGGGCGCAATCGAGGCGATGTACGAGGTCCACTCGCCATCGATCTGATCGATAGACGCGGCGTTTGCGAATTCGTCCGGGTCGCGCTGTCCTTTCAGCCAGTCGTCGTCGCGGCCCTGCGCTTCCAGTTCGTTGGCCAGTTGCCGGACGTGGCCGATTTCTTCCTGTGCAGCACTCGAGCCACCGATGTCGTCCTCGAGCGTAGGACCTGCGAGACTCCATTGGCCGTATCGGAAGCCGAGGACGAGTTTCGTGTCGTGGATCGCCTGCACGTAGTCGACCGCTTGGTCGGGCCAGTCACTCATTGGGAGCCACCTCGGGCGTGGGTTGTGCGTCAGGATTTACTTCGTGGACGTCGTTCTCTCTGACGACAGCAAGGTAATCCCAGTCTTCTTCATCGAACGTATTGTGTGCGTACATCTGTGCGAGTTTGTCGCTCTGTGCGGTGACGTTACCGATGTAGGTCGTCTGGTCACCGGCGTTGAGTCGTGCGAAGACTTCGTATTTCATTGGTCTGTGTTACAGGCTGATGCCTGCCTCGTGCATTTTTTTGCGAACCGATTCGGTGAGCATGTCCTTCGTCCAGACGGGATCCCAGACCACGTCGATCTCGACCTCGTCGACGCCGTCGATCACCGACAGACAGCTCCGGATATCGTTGTGGATCATGTCGTACGCCGGACAGCCCATGCAGGGGAAACTCATCTCGACGGTCACGTGTCCATCGTTGTTTCGGACGTCGTAGATCATCGCCATCTCGACGATGCTGACCGGGATGTGTGGATCGGGGATCTCGTCGATGATGTCCCAGAGTTCCCGCTCGAACGGCGTCGAGTCGGCGCGTCGCTGCTCGACGAACTCACTAGTTTCGGACACGTCCGCTGTGCTGGTGTTTCGCTGTGCGCTTGACATGTTAGACCTCGACTTCGACGGTACCGGATTGGATCAGGTTGACGTACTTCTCGTTGGCCGGTCCGCGACCGCGCCAGCGATCGATGACGTCGTCCCACGAGATCTGCTCGTCGTAGCGCCACTCCTTGTTGTCCGCGTCGAACGCGATCGGCATGTCGTACTCGAGGACGTATTTCTCTTGCTCCTCGTCGTAGTGAGCTGGGACGTCGAGATCGAGTTCGGTCAGGAACGGCATCGATCGGCTGAGCCAGTCCTGTCGGAGCTCGTCGTTGGACTTACCCTTGATACGGTACTCGAGTTGTTCGTCGTGTTTCTTTTTGTCGTCCGGGAGGCCGAACCATTCGACGCCGATGGGGAACATCCAGTCGACGGCGTCCTGCAGCATCTCTCGGGTCTTTTCGCTGTTGTTTGCGAGGCGGCGCATCCACGTCTCGCCATGGCGGAGGTGGAACTGCTCTTCCTTGCTGACCTTCGTGAGCGCGCGTTTCCATGGCGCGTACGAGGTATTCTCGTGAACGTCGCCCAATAGAGTGATCCCTGCTCGGTCGAACAGGCCGTGTGCCGTCACGAGCTCTGCGAAGTTGTCGATGTGCTGGTCGAACCCGTAGGTGTTGCGGAACTCGTGGGGTTCGCGCCCGTAGATGAGCTCCTCACGGTCTTCGCCCAGGTCCTCGAGCAGGCGATAGGCGATGTGACCGTGGCCGAGCTCGTCCTGGATGACGCTGATACACGATGCGCGTGCGTCGAGCGACGGCGCGTTGAGCGACTGGTCGTAGTACGCGGGTGCGCTCATCAGTTCCGTATCGCCCGAGACCAGCAGGATCTGCTTGAGGGCCTTCTTGTACCCATCAGTCATCTCCTCGGTCGATTCGATCATTCGCCCGTTCTGCAGCTCTTTTTTGAATTGCTTGTCTGTTGCCATAGCGCTGATCTTCCATTAGACCCTTTCAATCCCAGGGATATAATTGTTTCCTGTATACGCTTTGTGTATCTACTGTTTTCATCACTGGTGGTTATACTGTTGGCGGAATCGAGGGCCACATCACCCACAGACGACCGGTTGATCACCGGGCAATGGCCACCAATCGCCCCCAATCGTAGTGGATCGTGTCCGCGCGCGCGGCGTCGCCCGCGCCGCGTGATGCTGTAGTTCCTCCCACGATGTCGTCAACAGTGCAGCCGAGACATGTCCGCATGCAACACCGCGACTCCAAATCGCTTGAGTACAGCTAAATTGATGTCTCGTACGGGTTTCTCCGGGAAAATAGCCTCGCTGACCGCCGTCATTCTCGGCAGAAATATCAGCTATGAGTAGGTAAACTATTGACAAAATGGTTCGACTTACCAGTGCATTTTTTAATAGTCCGACCCTGACGGTAGTACATGACGTACCAGATACGACAGGCGAACCCAGACGACGGCACCGAACTGCTGGAACTATGGCACGGATTTACGAGCCATCTCTCAGAGCACGATGAGCGATACGAACACAAAGAAACCGCCAACGATCGGTGGCTCCAGTACTTCGAAAACCAGCTCGTCGACTCGAAATACGGGACTGTCATCGTCGCGGAACATGAGGAGTCCGGTGACCTCGTCGGCGTGCTCGAGGCGCGTATCATGGGCAATCACCCGATTTTCCGGCTGCAGGACCACGGATACATCAACGGCCACTTCGTCGAGGAAGCCCATCGCGGCAACGGTGTCGGGGCTGCGTTGCTGGACGAAGTTCATGACTGGTTCACGCAGTCGTCGAAGGATATCGACTTCTACCGCGTCGATGTCATCCACGGCGACGACTCTTCCGAAGCGTTCTACGAGGCGAACGACTTCGAACCGGTCGAGCATGTCTTCGAACGGTCCATCGATCAGGAGCAGTGAGCAATGGTCGAAAGTTATACTGTGGAGTTCGTCGACGAGGGACAGACGATCGAAGTACCAGCGAATAAGCCGATCCTCGAAGCAGCGGAAGAAGCCGGACTGACTCCCCCCTACCAGTGTCGGATGGGCGTTTGCGGGGTCTGCTCTGCCATGATCGTCGAAGACGGTGAGGTCGATCAGACGGAAGGGATGTTCCTGTCCGACAGCGAAAAAGAGGAAGGCTATGCCCTGACCTGTATCGCAAAGCCGCGATCGGACCTTCGTATCCGAACGGACGAAGGCCCCTGAACGAACGCGACGCCCTCCTTTTCACCACACCCCATTCTTGAGAGTCGCAGAAGCACTCTCTGATCAGCGACCGCATCGACCCAGTAACGATCGCAGAGATGCATCAGCAGCTGGTCGGTCGCCCACCTTCTGGTTGGAGTGGTGTATACGGGGATCGTATACGGAAATCGTCTGTGCACCGGCCAGGTATTTACACCAGTACAACTGTAATTACACCGGTCGCCGAGCTGTCCGTGATCGGCCCATTCTCGAGAAGTGATTCTACATCGAATTACAACCGTACTGTTGTAATCGGATACCATCCTCAAGCCGAGTGCAGTCAAGCGACGAGGTCTGCTCCAGCATTTGTATACATCTTTCGTATACAATATTGTATACGGGATGGGAATACGATCGCTACCGACTCGAAAAACTCGATCGGCCTCTCAGGTCCTGTCCGGTCCCACGATTCACACGCGACTGAACTCGAACAGCTGTCGCCGGCGGTGTCTCTCTACGAGTAGCAAGCGCCGACGTTCATCGGACCGATCGACCGGCATCCGGAGAAGACGCGCGAGCAGTGCCTCGTCGACCTCATCCGACGGTGACGAGTCGAGAAGCGCGATTACGTACGTTGAAACCGATACAATATCCAAGAGTTAGACTGGTCTGAGAAGGCGAGACAGACAGAAACGACTGCAACAGGTGTCGGTAGGTGCATCGAAAAGTCTGCCCGAGAGAGGCAAGACAAGGCAATCGACAACGGCGAAATCCGACGCGGTTCGTCTCTGAAAGGCCGTTGTTAGCTGTGCTCTTGTTCCCGCAGTTCCGTCCGACGGATCTTTCCGGTCTCCGTCCGCGGAAGAGTCTCACAGAACTCGACCTTGCGCGGATACTTGTACGGCGCAAGGGTGTTCTTGACGTGGTTTTGGAGTTCCGAGACCAGTTCGTCACTACCGGAGACACCGTCGCTCAGGACGACGAACGCTTTCACGACTTCACCGCGTTGGTCGTCCGGACTGCCGACGACGGCGACCTCGGAGACCGATTCGTGTTCTTCGACAACTGCCTCAACTTCGGGTCCGGGGATGTTGTACCCACTCGAGATAATGAGATCGTCGTCACGGGACTTGTACTCGAGTCGACCGTCCTCACGCTGGACGAAGATGTCGCCCGGAATCGACCAGCCGTCCTTGTTCGCCCCGATCTGTTTTTCAGGTCGGTCCCAGTATTCGATACCAGTTGGACCGCGAACCGCGAGGTGACCTGGTTCACCGCGTTCCAGCTCTTCGCCAGTGTTGGGATCGATGATCTTGCACTCGTATCCGGGGACCGGGTAGCCGGTCACGTTCGGATCGATCTCCTCATCGTGGCGGTGGCTGATGAAGATGTGCAGCATTTCCGTCGTCCCGATCCCGTCAAGAATCTCGACCCCGTATTCGGATTTGAAATTCTCGAACGTCGTTGGAGTCAACGGCTCACCTGCACTGAGTCCGAGGCGAAGCGACGAGACATCGTATTCATCAGGCCCGTCCGGATGTCGTGAGAGGATCTGGTTGTATCCTGTTGGAATCGAACAGAAGACCGAGATGCCGTGATTTTCGATCGCTTCCAGTAAGTCGCCAGGAGACGCATCTTCGACGAGACTCGTACTCGCACCGAACCGAAGCGGGAACGTCACGAGGTCACCGAATCCGTACGCGAAGGGCAGCGGTGGGTTGCCACCAAAGACGTCGTCTTCCGTCGGCTCGATACAGTAGCGGGCATACGTATCTGCGGTGGCCAGCATGTTCCGATGGGTGTGAATTGCACCCTTTGGCCGCCCGGTCGTCCCGCTCGTATACAGCATCAACGCGAGATCGTCGCGCTCGGTCTCGTAGGCCTCGAGTTCGTCACTGGCGTCGTCGATCAGACCGTCGTAGCTGTGATAGCTGTGATCGATCCCGTTGCGTTCGGCAACGATGATGTCGTCGACGGTCTCGAGTTCGGGAAGCGCGTTCTCGATTTCGTCGAGGAGATCGTCGTAGACGACGACGGCTGACGCTTCGGCGTTGTTGATGATGTACTCGAGTTCTTTTGCTCGCAAGAGCTTCATCGATGGGAGCGCGACCGCACCGATTTTCTGGGCTGCCAGACACGAGACGATCGCCTCTGGTCGATTGGGGAACCGGACGACGACCCGATCGCCGGCTTCGATACCGAGGTCACGGAGCGCGTTCCCCATGCTGTTTACCTTCTGCTGGAGTTCCTCGTACGTGAGTGTCCGATCTTCGAAGTAGACCGCAACGTTGTCGCCGCGTCCCTCGCGGACGTGACGGTCGACCAGCTCGTCGGCCACGTTGATTTGCTGTGGATAGTGTGCTTCCGGTACCGCGTGGATGTACTCAGGGGTGTTCGATTCGTCTGGAAGGTACCCCTCTGTGATACCATCTTGCATGTACGGTCTATCTATAATAGCTTTTCATAATATAGCTGCCGGTTCCTACGTATCCGAATAGGATAATAAGAATACAGAAAGGTGTAATAATATTGAACATATGCTGGAACGAATGTCCATAGATTCAGCGCTAACAACACTCTTCGCCGCAACTCCCATCAATTAATATTAGCCACGGTTTGATCGCCGGCCTGACCAGCATCGGTCCGGAAACAGGAGCACATTGCTCACGCGCAGTCGATAGGATGCACCCACATTACATTGGACTCATCCAAGCTCGAAGGGTCCAATTCGAAATAGTGAGATCCGCATTTGAAACCTCGTTGTGATATTTCACGAACCGGTGGTCGTTCCCACCATATAGACGAAATTTATATATATGGTAATGCTACACAGTAGAGTATGGTTCGCAAACTCACGGACGAGAGTACCATGAGGAATGAAAACACACAGACAAAGTCATCGACGCTATCGAGACGACAATATCTCACAAGTGGGGCGGCAGTCGGTGTCGGAGCCGCACTCGGTGGCTGCCTCAGCGGCGGACACGACGGTCTGACAGTCGGATTTGCACTGCCGTTTACGGGCACGTATACGATGCTCGGAGAGAGTATCGTCAACGGGTTCGAACTCTACCTCGAGCAAAACGACGGGCAGATCAACGGTGAAGAGGTCGAAACAGTCGAGCGTGACACGGAAGCGAACACGAATCGCGGCGTGGACGTGACGCGGGAACTGCTGGTCGAAGAACGCGCGGATGCGATCGTTGGCCCCGTCTCGAGTGCCGTCGCGATCGCGATGATGCAGACGATCCAAACCGAGGCGAGCGCGATCTGGCTGAACGCGAACGCGGGCAACTACCGTATCGCGGAGGAGGGCTGTCTGAACTACCACTTCAGAACGTCGTTCAACGACTGGCAAACGAGTGCCCCGCTGGCACAGTGGGTATACGACAACGTCGCCGACAACGTGTGTCTGTCGTATGCTGATTACGCGTTCGGACAGAACTCGAAGAACTTCTTCAAAGAGGCGTTTACCGAAGCCGGTGGCGAAGTCGTCGACGAAGTCGGTGCGCCGCTTGGCACCAGTGACTACTCATCGTATCTCGGAGATATCGAGAGCAGCGGCGCTGATGCGGTGTTTTCGTTCTTTGCGGGGAGCGACGCCGTCAACTACATCTCCGACTTCGCCGAGTACGGGCTCAACAACGAGATGACCCAGACCGGAAGCGGATTCCTGTTGTCGGAAGATACGCTTCCCGCACAGGGTGAGGCCGCACTCGGCATGTACTCGCTGCTGCACTACACGCCGACTCGAGACGCCGAGCGAAACCAGCAGTTCGTCGAGAACTACAACAACGCCTATGATAGCACGGCCAACGTCTACGCTTGCCAGGGGTACGATTCCGCACAGGCGTTCGCTGCTGCGGTCGAAGAATCGGGTGGCTCGGATCCCGATGCCATGGCGAACGCCCTCAGTGGGATGGAACTCGATAGCCCACGCGGGAGTTTCACGTTCAACCCCGAAACACACGAAGCGGTGCAGGACATGTACGTGCGGGAAGTCGTCGAAAGCGACGGCGAAAATCCCGTCGAGAACGAAGTCGTCACGACGATCGAACAAGTCGAAGGCCCCAGCTGGGGATGCAGCCTGTGATTCGTATGGACCGTCCAAGACATCCACACGGTAGTAATCGCACAGACGAGAGAGCGCATTGCCGAGCGAGGCGAGCGAGAGCGGAGGTGACCGCCAGCCATGATTGACTCGATCCTTCGGGCGACGTTACTGGGGATCCAATCCGGGATGACCCTCGCACTGATCGCCGCAGGGCTGACGCTCATCTTCGGGATGCTCGACGTCATCAACTTCGCGCACGGGGCACTCTACATGCTCGGTGCGTACTTCGGTGTCGTCATCGCAGCACAGCTGGGCAGCTTCTGGCTTGCCCTGTTGCTTGCACCGTTGGTGGTCGGCGTCGTCGGGGTTGCAATCGAGATGCTGTCGCTCCGACCGCTCTACGGTCGCAACCCCCTCTACCATATCTTGCTGACCTTCGGGTTCGCGATTATGATACAGGGGGCCGTCGTGCAGATCTGGGGTGGACAGGCGAGACAAATCCCGAAACCAGACGTTCTCACCGGAACGGTGACACTGGGAGCGTTCGATTACCCACTGTACCGGCTGTTCGTCCTCGTCGTGAGCACGCTCTTGATAGCTGCCGTATGGCTAGCGATCGAGCGGAGTAACCTCGGCATCCTCATGCGAGCCAGTGCGCAGGACACGGAGATGGTCAACGCGCTCGGGATCGACGTTTCGAAGGTGTTCACCGGCGTCTTCGTGTTCGGTGCGGTGCTGGCCGGACTCGCGGGAGTATTACTCGGTGTGTCGCGCTCAGTCGACCCCGGCATGGGAATGGGCGTCATTATCGAAGCGTTCGTCATCGTCGTCATCGGCGGGTTGGGGAGTTTCCGCGGTGCTGTCTATACCGCGCTCCTGATCGGTCTGGTAACCGCGTACGGTGCATTGATCGTGCCGACGTTGACCGAACTGTTCCTCTTTGCACTGATGGCAGTGGTACTTATGATCAAACCGAACGGCCTGTTCGGCACGGCGGAGGCAGCATAGATGCAGCAAGTGTTCGACTTCATCCGGCGACAGCGACCGTCTGAGACGGGGAACCAGATCCTCTCGAGTGGCGGACGGCTCGTCTTGGTACTGGCCATCGCCAGTCTCGCCGCACTGGGACCAGTCATCCAGTCGGTACAGCCCTTCTGGCTGAACCTCCTGATCCGAATGCTGACGTTCGCACTCCTGGCGCTGAGTCTGGACTTCATCTTCGGCTACGCAGGACTGCTCTCGTTCGGCCACGCCGCGATGTACGGTGCTGGCGGGTACGTCGCTGCGTTACTAATCACGAGAGTGACTGCGAGCGCGCTCGTCGTCTTACCGGCAGCGATCATCACTGGCGTGATCACGGCCGCAGTGATCGGCTGGGTTAGCGTGCGAGCACGTGGCATCTACTTCGCCATGCTGACGCTGGCGTTCGCACAGATGATCTACATCATCGCGTTTACCGATCTCCCAGCGGCGATCCTCAGCATGGAAACGGTTACAGGTGGTGACAACGGTCTCTACGGGATTCAGCTGTACGAACTGTTCGGGATCGACTTCCGCAACCGGCTCAATTACTACTACCTGACGCTGGGAATCGTCGCCCTCTCGCTCGCCGGACTGGTTCGACTCGCCAACTCCCCGTTCGGACGCGTTCTACAGGGCATCCGCGAGAACGAAGACCGGATCGAGTTCATCGGGTACGACGTCGACCGGTACAAAGTCATCGCGTTCGCGATCAGCGGCGGCTTCGCCGGTCTCGCCGGTGGACTGTACGTTCCGTTCCAGAGCGTCGCAAACCCCGAACTGCTACACTGGACGGTTAGCGGTGAACTCGTCGTCATGGTGTTACTCGGCGGCATGGGAACGTTCTGGGGCCCAATGGTCGGCGCTGGACTCGTCGTCTTCCTCGAGGATCGACTCGGTGGTGTGGCAAGCTGGGAGGTCATCCTCGGTGGACTGTTCGTTGCAGTGGTAATTTTCGCCCCGCGTGGACTCGCTGGGATGATCGTCGCCGTGCGAAACGATCCCCGCGCCGCACTCGGCAAGGCATTACAGGCACTCAAAAACTACCTCGACGCGGTGAGAGGGTAACCATGAGCAGCAACGCAAACGAACTCGAGCAAGTGGATGGACCGCACCCGAACACATCGAGTGACGCGATCCTTCGGACCGACGGCTTGACCAAACGGTTCGGACCGCTGACCGCGACCGATAACGTCTCACTCGAGATCCAAGAGAACAGCATCACCTCGATCATCGGCCCGAACGGGGCTGGGAAGACGACGCTGTTCAACCTCATCACTGGCAAGTACGAGCCGACCGACGGGCAGATCGTCTTTCAGGACGAGTCGATCGGTGGCAAAGACCCACACCAAATCGTTCGTCACGGGATCGTTCGCTCGTTCCAGATTACGAACTTCTTTACCGAACTCACGACGATCGAAAACGTCCGCCTCGCCGCACAGGCCCGATACACCGGCTTTGGACCGACGGATTTCCTCAAACATCACGCATCACTCGAGGAGCCGATTAACGACGCAATGCGCGTTCTCGAGCGAGTCCAGCTGGACGACGTTGCCCACGAGCCTGCATCGAACCTCTCGTACGGGCAGCGACGACATCTCGAGATCGCGATTGCGCTCGCGTCGGACCCGGATCTCCTGTTGATGGACGAGCCAACGGCAGGGATGAGTCCCGAAGAGACGAACGAAACCGTGGAGCTGATCGAAGACATCGCGACGGATATTACGCTTATTATCATCGAACACGATATGGAGATTGTAATGGGAATTTCCGATCAAATTGCGGTGTTAAACAACGGATCGCTGTTGACACAGGGACCGCCAGCGGAGATTCAACAGGACGAACGCGTCCAGCGGGCATACCTGCGTGGTGGTAGCCGTGACTGACGCTCGAGCAGCCGATCGACTGTTGACGGTCGATTCGATCGATACCCACTACGGGGACAGTCACATCCTCTTCGATCTCTCGCTTGCCGTCGATCGTGGCGAGATCGTCGCATTGGTCGGTCGAAACGGGGCCGGAAAAACGACGACGCTCCGAAGTGTCATGGGGGTAACGTCGATCACGAACGGAGCAATCACGAAAGAGGAAGATCAGCTCCACGAGTTAGACCCACATGAGGTTCGGAAACACGGGATCTCGTGGATTCCCGAAGAACGACGCGTCTTCGGGAACTTGACCGTCGAGGAGAACCTTCGGCTGGCAGCACACAGCGGCGACGACGACCAGGCGGACCAATTCGAGGAGATCTATACGCAGTTTCCGCGACTCGACGAGCGACGGGACCAGAAAGCGGGAACGATGAGCGGCGGCGAACAACAGATGCTGGCGATCGCACGTGCGCTGCTCGGCCCCGAAACGGATCTGCTCCTCCTCGACGAACCAAGCGAGGGACTCGCCCCACAGATCGTCGACGACGTTGCCGATATCATTCGGCAACTCAACGAACGTGGCGTCACCATCCTGCTCGTCGAGCAGAACGCCGAAATGGCACTCGAGTTAGCGGATCGAGCATACGTCCTCGAGACTGGCGAGATCGTCCACGAATCGGCTGCTTCAGAACTGCTCGCCGACCGCGAAACGATGGAAAGCTACCTCGGTGTCCAATGACTGTCCCACGTGGGATGCACTCAGAACGGCTCAGCGCACACGTGAGCGACGGACGACCGAGTTCCCCGACGCGAACCCAGCCTCCGGCTCCCGCAGCGGCGGCATTCCGCGATACTCGTCGGAACTGGAGCAACTGGCCCACTGGGGGTGACTCAGTGTGACCATCGAAACCGAGCGACTTCACGAGTTGGTCCGCCTCGAGCGCCTCGACGACGACGGCGTCGCCCGCCTCGTGATGGAACACGATGAGACGCCGATGAACGTCTTTCGTCCCTCGAAGGTCGAGGCAATGGCAACAGCGGTGGAATCACTCGCCGGTGAGGTCGGCTGTCTGGTGCTATACGGTGAGCCGGTGTTCTCTGCTGGCGCAGATCTCGACTCGGTCAAGCAGACGCCACAGGAGATGCGGTCTGCAAAGATCGACACCATCGCAGCGGCGTCAAATCGCTTCATTCGAGCGATCAGGAGCTTTCCAGCGCCCGTTATCTCGGCCGTGACCGGCGTCGCGGCGGGTGGCGGTCTCGGCTTTGCACTCGCGTCGGATCTGATCAGTCTGCACGCCGACGCGGTGTTCGACACGGCGTACGCCCGTATCGGGCTGACGCCGGATAACGCGACGCCGTTCTTCCTCGTGAAAACGGTCGGTCCATACAGGGCCAGAGAATTACTGTTCGATCCCGAACCGATCTCTGCGACGGAGGCAGTCGAACTCGGCCTCGCAAATACCCGGTACGAAGTTCCGGAATCGGAGTTCATCGAGGCCGTGACTGAAGACGCGATAGCGTATGCGAATGGCCCCACTGAAACGTACGCACAGACGAAGCAACTCGTCGATACGGTCTTCAGCGAACGGCTCGATCAGCACCTCGAGCAGGAGCGGTCGACAATCAAGCGAATGAGCGAATCCGATACCTTTGACGAGGGGCTGTCGGCCTTTTTTGAAAAGCGCGGCCCGGACTGGGAGTAACGCTCACTCAGGTCCGGTAGCGTGCTATCGTAGCTACTGAACGTCACTGGGAAGGAATCGAAGCGTTTCGCGAGGACCGCGGCCCGGCAGTAACCGGAGAGGAGCGTTCAATCAATCGGACCGGGTCACAGACGCCACCCCGGTAGATCGAGAGTTACCACCGCTGGTTCGACTGGGAATCGCCCTCGAACTATTTATGTCTCGAACGGCTAGTGGTACCTATGAGCGAGATACTCCTTGCCGTCGATGACGAGATGGCTCGTGTCGAACGGCAGATTCAAACAGTGCTTGAGCTCCCGATCGAAACCGATGCCGTCTCCGTGACGGTATTACACGTCTTCTCGGATAACCCATCCGGGGCATCCGTTTCGCAACTCCAGACGGCACGAGCCGCTGAAGAGCAGCTCGAGGCTGCGGGGATCGACGTGAATCTGGCCGAGCGAAGCGGCGAACCGTCGTCGGAAATACTCTCGTATGCAGAACAGATGGATGCGGACATGATTTGCCTCGCCGGTCGGAATCGATCACCGACAGGGAAGGCACTGTTCGGCAGCGTCACACAGGACGTGATTTTGAGCACCGACCGGCCGGTTCTCATCGCCGGGAGATCGAAAGCAGACTGACCGGACCGCCGTCAGTCATGCTCTGTAGCCGGTCGTGGGTGTGCAATTTTCCACCGATCGCACAGTTATCGTGCGATCGGATATGATAACGCTCAGTGGCTACGAGAGAGACGCCATCAGTGGTTGTGGGACAGTCGACGCACGGTAGCGACAACGGATCGAGACCAACGGCTCATCGGTTTGTGGCAGCGAAACCGAGGGCCAGAGCAAGCAACATGGCTGTCTCTGGGCCTCGGACAGGAAGTCCAATTGTGTCACAGGCAGGATGTCTGATGACCAGAGGTGGATCTCTTGGGTGGAGCCGACCTTTTCCCGCCAATTAAGCAAACTGCAGTGGATCATAATAAAACTTGCTAAAACAGTTGGGTCGAATCGCTTCTCGGAGAGAGCAGCGAGTTTCAAACTTGGGGCTGATCGCGTCGAAAGCCCGAAAAGCTCATGATAAGACGCCTCGTGTCTCTCGTACACATATGACGTTCGACACACTCGAGGTGTCCGTCGACGATGGCATTGCAACCGTGCGACTCGCAAACGAGCCGGTCAACGCGATCAGCCAGCAGATGCGCTACGAACTCGCTGATGCAGTCGAGATCCTTCGCGAGGACCGCGTTCGCGTTGGACTCATCACCGGATCCGCTGACGTGTTTTCGGTCGGCGCGGATATTGGTCTCTTCGAAACGGCCCAGGAGTGGTCAACTGACGAATTTCGGTCGAACTCGCGAATTCTCGGTGGCGCCTTCGACGCGCTCGAAACGATGGAAAAGCCAGTTCTCGCTGCGATTGACGGAACCTGCGTCGGCGGCGGCCTCGAGCTCGCGTTAGCCTGTGACGTTCGCATCGCGGCTCCCGACGCAACGCTCGGCTTTCCCGAGCACAACATCGGGCTAATTCCCGGCTTGGGTGGCTGTTCGCGCTTCGTTCATCTCGTTGGTCCGGGAACAGCCAAGGACCTGATCTTCAGTGGCGACCTCATCGACGGTGAACGCGCCCACGAGATCGGTCTCGCCGAACGGGTCGAATCGGACCCCGAAGCCGCCGCACGAGAGTACGCAGACACACTGCTCGACCAGCCGCCGCAAGCCCTTGGATTGGCAAAGCGCGTCGTCAATGCGGCCCGCGATACCGACACGCAGACGGCGGGCGTTCTGGAATCGCTCGCCCAGAGTACGCTGCTGAAAACCGACGATCATCGCGAAGGACTCCAGGCATTTCGAGAGGATCGCGACCCAGAGTTCACTGGTGAGTAGCGCCCGGTCTAGTGGCAGTCACCCGTCTTTTGTTGCCGAAAAATCCGACTTCTGTAACTATTCGCCGGTAAATTCGGGCTCCCGACCCTCGAGGAAGGCGTCGATCCCCTCGTCTTTGTCGTCAGTTGCAAAGAGCTGGGTGAACAGTTCGGCTTCGTAGTCCAGCCCCTCCTCGAGCCCCATGCGAGCGCTCGCCGTGACGGCGTTTTTGGCGAACTCGAGGGCGAGTGGGCTTTTGGTGGCCATCGATTCGGCGAGGTCGTAGACGCGCTCGTCGAGGTCGGCTTCGTCATGCACTTCGTCGACGAGGCCGATCTCGTTGGCTTCCGTCGCGCCGACGAGTTCGCCGGAGAGGATCAGTTTCATCGCCTGCCCTTCGCCGACGAGTCGTGGCAACCGCTGCGTGCCGCCGCCGCCGGGGATGATACCGAGGTTGATCTCGGGCTGGCCGAGCTTCGACCCCGCTTTGGCGATACGGACGTCACAGGCCATCGCGAGTTCACAGCCACCGCCCAACGCGTGGCCGTTGATTTTCGCGATAACCGGGAGCGAGGCATCGTCGACGGTCTCGTAGATCCGCGGACGTTTGCTGGCGTCGCGCTGCTCGACGACACCGCGGTCTTTGAACTCGGTCACGTCGGCACCGGCAACGAATGCGCCTGATCCTTCACCGCCGGTAAGCACGAGGACGCGCACGTCGTCGTCCGCCTCGGCTGCAGCGACGGCGTTTTTGAGTTCCGTTCGGACCTGTCCGTTGAGCGCGTTCCGGGCGTCCGGTCGCTCGATGGCAACCGTCGCAACGCGGTCAGCGTGCTCACCAACTGTAACGGAGAGCAATTCATAGTCATCAGTAAGGTCACTCATCGTCATCACCCCACTCGCCGCTCATGCCGACGCGTTCGCCGTTTTCCCAGACGTAGTAGCCTTCGCCGGTCTTCTTGCCGAGCTTGTTCGCACGGACTTTCCGGCGCAGCGACTGCGGTGGCTTGAACCGCTCGCCCAGCTCCTCGCGGAGATGCTCGGCGATGTGTAGACGCACGTCGAGGCCAACGTGGTCGGTCAGCTCGAGTGGGCCCATCGGGTGGCCGTAGCCGACCGACATCCCCTCGTCGATGTCGGCTGGGCTGGCGACGCCCTGTTCGACCATCCGAATCGCCTCGAGGCCGAGCGCGACGCCGAGTCGTGACGTGGCAAAGCCAGCCGTATCGCGCACAACGACGTCTTCCTTGTCGATGCCCTGCACGTAGTCGATCGCGAACGCTTCGGTGCGGTCGTCGGTCTGCTCGGCGATGACGATCTCGACTAAGTCCATGATATGTGGCGGGTTGAAGAAGTGCAATCCGACGGCCCGCTCGGGGCGCTCGAGGGCGCTTGCCATCTCGGTCACGGACAGCGAGGAGGTGTTCGAGGCGATGATCGTGTCCTCGCTCGTCGCGGCTTCGACGTCCGCGAAGACCTCCTTCTTTAGGTCCATGTCTTCCGGCACCGCCTCGACGACGAGGTCCGCGTCCGCAACCGCTGCCTCGAGGTCAGTCATCCCCTCGATGCGCGCGAGCGTCTCAGTCATCTCGGCCTCGGTGAGCTTGTCCCGGTCGACGCCACCCTGAAGATTGGTGCGGATCCCCTCGAGACCGTTTTCGACGAACTCGTCTTCGATGTCTCGGAGGATGACATCGTGGCCCGCCATCGCAGAGACCTGGGCGATTCCGTGTCCCATACTTCCGGCTCCAAGAACGGTTACCTGCATAGACGAACACACTCGCGTCCGGATCAAAAAGATTGCTATCGCTGACAACGGGAACAATCAGTTGGACGGGATCGAACGTGCCAGCTGTGACGCGAGGAGACGCCGATACGCCTTACGTCAGGTCTGCTGCATCGAGACAGTCGAGAAGCGTTTCGAGGCGGTCGTGACGCCGATAGCGAAGTTCGTTCGAGCGGGAATCGTACTCGATGATGCCAGCCGCGGTCAACTTCGGGAGGTGAATATGATGGAGCAAGAGCTCGAGCTGGTCACGGTCCGGCTGCTCGCTCGTCCCCTCGGCGTATCGCTCGAGGAGATGCGTCGTCACCTCATCGATCGCCGTCGGCGTGTCAGTGGAACGTATCAGATACCGAAGGAGATCCCGTCGGTGCTGATGTGCCACTAGTTCGAGCAGCACGTCCACCGGTGGAGAGTCGTCGAAATCGGTCGAATCGGGCCGTATTTCCGACGGACGTTCGTCGTTCGGCTGACCGATGTCGTCATCCATCGTTAGCGATCGGAGGGACTGTTGTCGGGCTGGCTCTCGGTGCCCGTCTCCAGCGGTGTCGACTGCTCGTTTCCAGTCATAGGTGTCCCATCTGTGCCTTCATTCGGTTCGGTCGACATGAGCCACTCAGTGACGGTGTGCGTTCGCTCGCCGTTCGTGTAGGGAACGACTCCACAGAGGGAGTCCGTGTCAGCACCTGCGTCGTCGGCATAGAGTGCCAACGCGACGACGGGAACGCGAACTCGCTCGATCGAATCGTCAGTAGCAGCCTCGAGCAAGGGGACGTTCTGTCGCTGGAACGCCGGCTCGAGCGAGCAGTCGTGCTGCGCGGCCCAGCGTTCGAATTCGGCGACGAGTTCGTCTCGAGTCGGTTCGCCCTCGGTGATCGAGTCGATCGGCTGGCACTCCGGTGGCCAGGTCGTAACCTGATAGTCAGCGATGGTCCCGGATTCACGGAGGGAGTGCAACCGGTCGACGATATCGTCGATCGTCTCGGTAAGTGCAGCGGGAACGGATGCCCGGACGTAACACTCGACTCGAAGCTCCAGCTGTCGATCGACAGGGGCGGCTGTCACAGCCGGTGAGAGCAGCTCATTGGCAGACATATTCATCCTCCGTTCGCCGGATATGATCGTTTGCGTCGAGTGATGTCAGTATCGGAAGGAGCGTGAGTTTGGGTAGTTTCAGTCGGTGCTGGAGCTCGGAGACCGTCGCCCCGTCCATCACGAGAATAGTGACGTATACTAACTTTACTCGTGGTGATACAAGATCGTCTGGTAATGCGGTGTGATGGTCAGTTATGGACATCATCGCATGCCGTATGAGAACGAGTTACCAAATAAAGATAACTATGTCAGACATAATAATGATGGAAGGGGCAGAGAGAGACGCGAAGACGAGACTGTCCGTCTGAATCGGAGTTATCGCCAGTATTGTCGATGCCACTACTATTATATGATCTACTCAGTTTTGATAGATTACTTACGAAATGAGAACACAGTACTTCGTTCGTATCACCACTGCAATCGGGAGTTCCGCCATCGACGATACGGCGTCACAGTCTTACGGTGTACACAATGCGTAAGACGCAGGAAGAGTCGGTATATGTCGTCCCCCACAGTGACTGCTATCACACGAATCGAGACTGCCGAGGGATCCAGCAGGCATACACCGTTCGCGAACACCTTCGATCTGACCTCTCAGACGAGCTCGAGCACTGTCAACTATGCTCGGGGAACGTTCCCCTGCCAGACACCGATTCGTTCAAGTTCCGACGATTACTCGAGGAGCTCGATCCGGACGACATCAGCTGACAGCCTGCGGTAGAGAACATAGCGCGGATGTCTCCAGATCACGTATCGGGGGACCGCGGTATCGCTCCGAAAAACGAGGAACTGGACAGCAGTCGTGTAGTCAGATCCCTACAGACCGTCAGTGATCCCCATCATCGGCTGGCGTGAACTTGACACCGTACCGCGTGACGCCTTCCTGCGTGTAGATCCGCCGAATCGTCGCCGTGACGGTATCGCCGACGGCCATCGCCTCAGGATCGACGTCCGTCAACTGTGCGGGCAGCGTGACGGACCCGCCCTCGGTTTCGAGCGCGACGATTGCGGCAGTGTAGGCACCGTCCTGTTGCTGGAGTTGTGCGAACTCGGGCGGTGCACCGCCCTGTCCGATAACGGTCATCGCTCGAATCGTTCCGGTTCGAGGCGCTTCGACCGCGTCGAACTCGACGCGAGCGTGACACTCCTGACAGGCACCCTTGGGCGGGAACGTGACGCCGCCACACTCCGGGCACGACCCGGCAACGAGGCGGTATCGCTGCTCGAGTGACTGCTGCCAGTTCGGCAGGCTCACGTTCGCACCGCCACCGGAGACGTCACCGTCGACGACGTAGCCACGCTCTCGAAGGTACGCCGAATACGAGATCGGCTCCGCGGCGGCGATCCGTTCGATACCGGGGACCGCAAGGCTGCCCTCACAGGCCACTGCGGCTGCACTGCCACCGCCGAAGAAGGCACCGACGGTCAGTTCGTCGTCGTCGGCTTCATCGAGCGCCGAAAGCAGCCCGATCGGGACGGTCGCCGCGCCAGCATCGCCGATCTGATCGGCCACCGTCCCCGCCGACACGGCGTCAGGAGACAGGGGGAGATCGCCCGTGATGCGGTAGGGGAGCGAGGCGTTCGGCTGATGGACTGCCGCAGCGGTCGCCGTCTCGAGGTCGACGCCGAGTGAGGTGGCTGCACTCGTAACGGCCTCGCGCATGGCATCGCGCTCGTAGGTCGTGATGCCGAGCGAGTCGGTGTCTCGCTGACCGCGTTCACGGAAGCGGATGCCGGGCGTCTCGTTACTGTGCCAGGCCACGTTGTCGATCGCCACGGCGGGATCGTCACCGATAATGAGCGCTGCTGCGCCGGCACCGAAGGGATGATCGCTATCGGCGCGGTCTCCTTCGGGGCAGTCGGCAGCGATCACGAGCGCCGTCCCGTCGGCATCGAGCGCCCGCGAGAGCGCCTCCGCGCCGGCCGCAGTGTGATGTGTCGTGGTCGTACTCGCGACATCCGCTGGCAGATCGAGCATTCTGACCAGTCGTGACACGAAGTCGCCTTCCTCGAGCGGGGGTGTCGTCGTCGCAGCCGCGACGACATCGATCGCCGCTCGATCGACGGACGCACCCTCGAGTGCGCGTTCGGTGGCTGCGACGGCCATCGTCAGCGTATCCTCGTCGGCAGCGGGGACTGCCTTCTGGTCGACCCCCGCAGCGTGGCTCGTTCCCCATGCCGTCTCGAGTTCGTCGCTCGACAGTCGGAACCGAGGGACGTAGACGCCCCCAGCGACAAGTCCTCTCATGCTGACCCCTCCATTGGTTCCTTCTCAAAGATATGGACGGTCACACCACCGCCGCTGCCGCCGACGTTGTGTGTGAGCCCGTATTTCGGATCGTCGACCTGAACGTACGCCTCGCCGCGGAGCTGTTTGAAGGCTTCGACGACCTGACCGGTCCCGGTTGCCCCGATCGGATGGCCTTTCGATTTCAGCCCGCCGCTGGTGTTGGTCGGCAGTTCGCCGTCAGGGTCGGTAACCCCCTCCCGGAGCAGTCGACCGGCTTCGCCACGCTCACAGAATCCAAGGTCCTCGTAGGCCAGCAGTTCTGCGATGGCGAAACAGTCGTGGATCTCCGCGAAGTCGAGATCCGATGGTTCGATTCCCGCAGCCTCGTAGGCGTCTTCTCCCGCACGAACACTCGCTGGAATCGAGGTGAGCGATTCGCGCTGGAACAGTCCGACCCGGCCACTCGAGGCACCAGCACCGGCGACGCGGACCAGCGTATCGCTGTGTTCTCTGGCAACGTCTTCGCTCACGACGAGGACGGCGCTCGCGCCGTCGGTCGTCGGACAACAGTGATAGAGATTGAGCGGATCTGCGACCGACGGGGCAGCGGAGGCATCCTCGAGCGAGCACTCGAAGCCGAGGTGTGCCTTGGGATTCTGTGCGCCGTTCCCATGGTTTTTCACTGCGACGCGGCTGAGATCATCTATCTCGGCATCGTATTCGTCCATGTAGGCGCTTGCCATCTGGGCGTAGACACCGGCGAACGTCGTCCCGCTCATTCGTTCCCACTCGGTCTCGCCGCTGACGCCGAGCCACCAGCGCGTGTGGTCGGAACTCGCGTCGGTCATCACCTCGTAGCCACCGGCCAGTGCGACATCGACGAGTCCCGAACGGACGGCAGTCACCGCCTGTCGGAACGCGTAGCCGCTGGCAGCACAGGCGTTTTCGACGCGCGTCGTCGGAACGCCGTGAAGTCCGAGGTGTTCAGTTACTGCTGGCCCAGACAGACCGATCTGGCGGCCACCGACGCCGAGCGTTCCGAGAAACGCCTCGTCGATCTGTTCTGGGTCGATCGTCGTATCCACGCTGTCCATCGCCGCGTCGAACGCGTCGTCGAACAGCGAGAGATACGTCTCTTCTGGAAACGAGCCGAACGATGACTGTCCAGCTCCGAGTACGTATGCATCTCGCATGTCTTTGACTATCTACTCGGGGACCTTATAGATAACTCACGGAGTGAGAGAGTGTCCGCCGGGTGATTGGATACCACATATTTTTATCCGATCAACTGATACGCTGATGTGCATGAGTTACACCGGTCCAACAGACCTGTATATCAACGGCGACTGGATTGCCGCCGATGGCAACCAGACGTTTACGACTGAAGACCCAGCAACGGAGGAGACCTATGCGGAGCTCGCAGAAGCCAGCGAGGAAGACGTCGATCGTGCCGTCGAGGCAGCGTTCGATGCGGTCGACCGAGACAGTGAGTGGCGCTCGCTCGATCCCCGAGAGCGCGGCTCGTATCTCGACGCCATGGCAGACGCGATCGAAGACCGGAAAGACGAGATCGTCCGCGTCGAGTCTCGAGACAACGGCAAGACGCCGTTCGAAGCTACTCTCGACGTCGATATGGTCATCGACACGTTCCGCTACTACGCCGGCTGGACCGACAAGATCGAGGGCGACGAGGTACCGGTCCCCGGCGACCGACTGAACTACACCGTTCGAGAGCCGGTCGGCGTCACCGGACACGTCATCCCGTGGAATTACCCCTTCCAGCTCGCCGGACGGAGTCTCGCACCAGCGCTCGCGTGTGGAAACACGGCCGTTCTCAAGCCCTCGAGCACGACGCCACTGTCAGCACTGTACTACGCGCTCGCTGCAGACGAGGCAGGCATCCCCGATGGCGTGGTGAACGTCGTTCCCGGTCGCGGGAGCACGGCAGGAAACAGACTCGTCGAACACCCCGATGTCGACCACATCGCGTTCACCGGAAGTACGGGCGTCGGCAAAGGCGTCATGGAGCGTGCCTCACAGAACGTCACTGGTGTCACCCTCGAGCTTGGCGGCAAAGGGCCAAACATCGTCTACCCAGATGCTGACCTCGACGCCGCTGCTGCCGGGTGTCACTACGGCATCTTCATGAACGCTGGTCAGATGTGCTGGGCCGGCTCGCGACTGCTCGTCCACGAATCGGTCCACGACGAGGTCGTCGACCGGGTCGTCGAACGAGCCGAGGCGATCCCGCTGGGCAGCGGTATCGACGACGACGGCCAGATGGGGCCGACCGTTAGCGAGAGCCACCAGCAAGAGGTCCTCGACTACATCGAGACCGGCAAAGCCGAAGGTGCAACCGTCGCGACCGGCGGCGGCGTTCCCGCGAACAAAGACACTGGCTACTTCGTTGAGCCGACCGTCTTTACCGACGTGACGAACGATATGACGATCGCACAGGAGGAGATTTTCGGCCCTGTGCTCTCGGTCATCGAGTTCTCTGACCAGGAGGAAGCGATCGAAATCGCCAACGACTCGCCGTACGGACTCATGGCGGGCATCTGGACGAACGACCTGAAAACGGCCCACCAGACCGCCGAGTACCTCGACTACGGCATGGTGAGCATCAACGAATATCCCGTGACCCAGCCACAGACGCCGTTCGGCGGCTTCAAACAGAGCGGCTACGGGCGCGAACAGGGGACCGAGGCACTGCAGGAGTACACCCAGACCAAAAACGTCAACGTCAACCTCGAGTAACGACGCTCCTCCTCGGGAATTTAGCTCATCGTTTTTCGCTGCGTCTGCAGTTCCTGCCGGTCTGTAACCAAACACCGTCACCTGTGTCGAAGACGTCGAGACGCGACTATAGTACCAACTGAAACGGTTGATACACCGATCACACAGCTCTCGTGTCGGGTGTGCAGGGGACGTTCAGTGGCTACTATAATGGGACTGACACCCAACAGTCGCAAGTAGCCAGCAGCAGACGGTTGGGACCCGCCACGGAGAGGCACACGAATGGAGTGGTACTGCCGTAGCCGCTCGAGAACTTTTATAGTGATGTGCCTCGCCTGTAGTACTGTAATGAGCCTCATCGAGAACGCACTCTCTGACGAGCACCGCGAGTTCCGTGACCGAGCAGCAACGTTTGCCGAGGAGGTCGTCGAACCGGAAGCCGATCGGATCGAACGGACTGACGAGTTCCCACGCGACGTGATCGAAGCGGCGGGCGAGCGGGGACTGTTAGGGATCATGCTTCCCGAAGCGTACGGCGGTGCGGACTCGGATTTCGTTTCCTACTGTCTGGCGGTCGAACAGATCGCACAGGCCAGCGGTGCCGTCGCCGAAACGATTCAGGGTCACACGTTCGCAGCGCTCCCGATCGCGAACTTCGGCACTGAAGCCCAAAAGGAAGAATACCTCGAGCCGATGGCGCAAGGTGAAGCCGTCGGGTCGATGTTGCTGACGGAACCGGACGCCGGTAGCTCGCCGACCGAGCTGTCGACGGTCGCCGAGGAAACCGAAGACGGGTATGCGCTCAGCGGTGAGAAGGCGTTCGGAACGAACGCCGGCGTCGCGGATATCCATCTTGTCGTCGCTCGAAAACGGCCCGCGCCCGAGGAGGGCCACGGCGTAAGCGTGTTTCTCGCACCTAGTGCCGACGGACGGGACGGGTTCGACTTCGACCGGACGGAGTTCATGGGAATGCGCGGCCACGTGACGGGAGATTCGACGCTCGAAAACGTCGACATCGACGAGTCCGCGGTACTTGGCGAGATCGGACAGGGGTTCCGAATCGCGATGGGAACGATCGATATGGCCAGAACCGGACTGGGTGCGATCGGGACCGGAATCGCGACCGCTGCCTTCGAGGAAGCCGTCGACTATGCGGGAGACCGCGAGCAAGGCGGACAGCCCGTTGGCGAGTACCAGGCCGTGCAGGTTCTCGTCGCAGACATGGATGCCAAACTCGACGCGGCGCGGCATCTCGTCTACGACTCGGCGACGGCTATCGCATCCGGAAACGGCAGTACGCGCCAGTCGAGCAAAGCGAAGTACGTCGCGAGCGACGCCGCCGAGTTCGTCACTCGAAACGCAATGCAGGTCTACGGCGGGAAGGGATACCGGACGGATCTGCCGCTCGAGCGATACTACCGGGATGCGAAGATCCTGAGTATCATCGGTGGAACAACGGAGATTCAGAAGACAACGGTCGCGAGTGAAGCACTCGGGTTATAACGGTATTGGAGAGCGAACTTGAGTATAGTCTAACTGGCGTGATACGACTTGGTGGGTCAGGAGCCGCTATACACAGCGGTTGACGACCGATGTTTCCGCTGACCGTATCCCTCGGAACTGAGCGCTGACAGTATTTCATGCGTACCTGTATCAATGGGCAGGATCTATCGGGTGCGTTTGAGCGGTTGCTGATTTCAAACCTCAGTCATGGAATTAACAGTGGGTGAACGATCGATGAGAGTTTCTCACGCCGCTTGACCACAATTCACCGAACCCTGTGAGTCACTGGGTGACTGTAGCGGATCAGATATGGCTCCGAGCTAATGATCGCCCCATTCAACATTGTATACGGGTACCGTATACAGAATAGTATTGGCCCAATTATTCGAATCTGTGTTCTGATAGCCACCTACTTTTCGAACTTTTCTTTTTAGTCGATAGCTGGTCGTAGATTGAATGACACTCAGACCACAACTAGTAGTGGCGGGGGACGTATACGAGACTCGAATACGACGTTCCGTGTGTGGTTAAGCCACTCCACTGTGAGAACTCTCTCATCTTTCAATGACTGGAACAACAGATCACTACCCCGGCCAGACCGGACAAGACTGGACTCGCCGTCTATTACGGTTGTACTGTTGTAAATAGTGGAGGCATCGAAAGACCGCTATGGAAACGATACCACTAAGCATACTTACATGTGGTACGAAGACCAGTAGCAAGAGCGTATGGGTTATCCATCTCAGTCCTCGGACGGTATCCGAGAGGGAAACATATTTTACGCTCGTCACCTTCCAATTATCTAATGACCGATATCGAGGATTCCGAGACCGACGAATCGTCATGTGGCTGTAAGCTTGGACGGGTCGCCGACAAATACGACCTATCAGGTCTCGATAACGACTTGATCGCATACTGGACCGGCGATGCTGACGAACAGCTCAGCACACGGCAACTCGCGACATATGTGAACCAGCAGATACTCTCGGCGGCACTTGCTAACGCAGATATTCCGCCGCGAGAGGGGGAAATCGAGAATACATACCGATTGCTCACGGACGACGATGTCAGCAGCGGCACACGGGTTCAGACACGAAACGAGCTGCAACGCGATGGGGTTCCAGTTGAGCAGGTCGAATCTGATTTCGTCTCTCATCAAACCGTCTACAATCATCTCACGAAATGCCTCGAGACGGAACTCGAGAAGCCAAGCGACGAGGAACAACTCGAGCGAAGCCGGGAAAAGCTCGCTGCGCTCCAAAATCGAACCGAAGCAGTGACCTCGGATACGATTGCCCGACTCGATCGAAAGGACCTCATCGATATCGGTGAGTTCAACGTTACCGTCTCCGTTACCGTGACCTGCGAGGAGTGCCTTCAAGAGTACACTGTCAGGGAGTTACTCGACGAACGATCCTGTAACTGCCAAAGCCAATCGTAAAAGAAACGTCT
The DNA here is from genome assembly GCF_041821085.1 of Natrinema sp. HArc-T2. Lineage (NCBI taxonomy): Archaea > Methanobacteriati > Methanobacteriota > Halobacteria > Halobacteriales > Natrialbaceae > Natrinema > Natrinema sp. HArc-T2. The sequence continues at coordinate 47,301 of NZ_JBGUAZ010000010.1, forward strand.
CGACAGTCAAGATACTCTACGATCTGCTCACTTCTCAAACTGCGCTAGCTAGATGGTGCCTCCCCCAGCTTTATTCAGATCCTGGCGAAATACAATGATTGGAATTCTCTCAGAGTGGCTATTCCGTTCCCAAGTCAGGTACAACTGCAACATTCATCGTGACTCCTCGTACTACGACATTTCGACCATGCTAAAATGGAATTCACACTGATGCAGGTTAGAATGTTTTACAGACGTACCAATGTAACTCGTAGAATCGATTTATTTATTCAAGGTGTACATTGACGGCACCCATAATTCATGAAAGAGATAGCTCGAGTTCGAATTCATTGGCGACACCGGACAAGATGTTCGGAATGTCCTCTTCGAACTGTTCGTTGGTGAGTCGTTGGGCTGGACTGGCGACGCTGAACGCTCCGATGACGCGACCGTCGGATCCATTTACGGGAATACCGACGGCTTTGATGCCTTCAAGTTGTTCCTCGTAGTTGAACGCGATTCCCCTCTCGCGAATCGTCTCGAGTTGGTCAAGAAGCGTTTCAGTGTTAGTTATCGTGTTCTCCGTCGCCGAAGGGAGCCCCCATCGGTCAATTATTTCCTCAACGGGCTTTCGAGAAAGCCTCGATAGAATGGCCTTCCCAGCGGCAGTTTGATGCAGATAGAACCGCTTACCGATGGTCGAATACGTCCAGACTGCGTGTTTTCCCGAGGATGTGTACATGTAGACACCGCGTCTGTTTTCTTCGATCGCAAACACGACTCTGCAGTCGGTTTCTTTGGCGAGTTTCTCCGTATACGATTTCGCATTCCTGTAGGCGTTTTTCCTATTGCGAACGTACTCACCGTGTTCGAGAAATCGAAGGCTGAGATAGTACTCGTCGCCCTCTTTAACGGCGTAACCCTTCGCCAGTAGCGTTGTCAGATGAGAATGGACCGTACTTGGAGCCAACTCGAGCGCATCGGCCAGCTCCGTGACTCGCCCGCCGTCACGCTCTTGAAGCGCCTCTATGACCTCGAGCGAAGTAGCTGTTGTCTGTAGCTTTCGCCCGGTTTTGTCACCCATGGCATTACTATACGGACACTACATATAAAATTCTTCGTTCGAGAATGTCCGAGACTTTTTCATTATCATTTTGGATGATCATGGTTCACACGGTTTCTCCTGACCCTTTTCCTTCGAGATCAGGTTCCAATACTGGATATCCCGATTCTGTACCGCCTCGAGTGGCGAACCAGTAGTGGGCAACGTACGATACCATATCTGTAAATATCCGTCTCGGATCGGTATTCGCCTCTCGGGAATCGGCGGTACCCACTCCGAGGCTACCAGAGAATATCGAGGATTCTCAGTTGAACGGTCGAGCGCTTCGCAGAAGATCTAAACTCCGGTATCACTAAACCACGCCCCGGCATACGGGTGTCGCATGGAACGATCAGTACTGGGCTCAACCCCGGAAATCGCGGACTCGGCGTTCGTTTCGGAACTGGCATACGCAGTAGGAGACGTCACCGTGGGCGAGCAATCGAGCCTTTGGCCATTCGTCTGCCTTCGTGGCGACGGTGGACCGACCGTCGTTGGTAGCGAAACCAACGTTCAGGAGTTCTCGATGTTGCACGGCGCGACCATTGGCGACAGAGTGACCATCGGGCACAACGTTGTCATCGACTACGCAACCGTCGAAGATGATTCGCTCATTGGGATGTCCAGTACCGTCCAGAGAGACGCCGTCATCGAATCAAACTGTCTCGTCGCCGCGGGTAGTCTGGTGACCGAGGGGCAGACGATTCCGGAAGGCCACCTCGCGTACGGCGCCCCGGCGGAGACGCGGCCGATCAAGGACTCTCATCTCGAGGAACTCGTTCGGGTGCAAGAACTGTACGTAGAGCACACCGAGACCTATAAGGAGGCCGGGTTGGAGTAGGCTCCAGGAACGGAGTGTTCCCAAGAACAGATAGGACATCGATAGTTGCTGCGTAAGACACTGATTCACGAAATCCTGGGAGCCGATTCAATATCATAGTCCGAGAAGATCGTCCTCCGAAGCGTCGAAGCGACCTCCACCGGCGAGGAGAGGAGTGATCTCGACGCGCTTGATGACATCGAGAACGCCAGACAATGGCGATCGCGATCGGTCTGGGTTCTCACCTTCGAAGTGCTTGCAGCAGATGTCCAAACCTATCGCAAGTCGCCAGATATCCTCGTCGTTGAGAGGCCGTCCGAGGCGCTTGCAAGTTCACCAAGTTATTTGCATGATGGATTCGACTATTCGTGTGCTGATGTCCAGAGAAGCACTTGCTGCAGTTAGCAACCAGTATGGCCTGTGGATCGACGGAGAAGAACAGCCAGCCGAGACAGACGAGCAACTATCGGTTCTCAATCCTGCGACGGAAGGTGAACTTGCCACCGTTGCGATAGCTACCGAAAACGACGTTGACGAGGCGGTCCGCGTCGCTCGTGATGCGTTCGAGACGTGGAATCGTCAGACGCCGGCGGAACGTGGACGCATTCTCACGGATATTGCAGCTGCAATCCGCAATGAGAAGGAACGACTTGCGCAAATCGAGACGCTGGAAAACGGGAAACCACTGACAGAAGCGCGTGGCCAGGTCGAACGTGCAGCTCGCCACTTCGAATACTATGCTGGTATCGCGGATAAGATCCAGGGCGAGAGCATTCCACTCTCCGAGACGTACGTCGATTACACCGTTCGCGAACCACTCGGAGTTACCGCCCACATCGTTCCGTGGAACGTTCCGATCTATCTGTTCGCTCGGAGCGTTGCACCCGCACTCGCCGCTGGAAACGCGGCGGTCGTTAAACCGGCCAGGGAAACGCCGCTTGGCGCTCTCGAACTCGCCCAACTTGCGACCGATGTCGGATTGCCTGACGGCCTCTTGAACGTTGTCTCTGGACACGGTAGCGAGGCAGGCGCCGCTCTCACCGGCCATCCGGAGGTAAGCAGTGTTACTTTCACTGGATCAGACTCGACTGGGGTCAGGGTCGGGAAGAGTGCTATCGAGAATGTCTCAGAGGTGGTCCTCGAACTGGGTGGGAAGAGCCCGAACGTTGTTTTCCCTGATGCCGACTGGGAAGCAGCGCTCGAGGGGGTGATCACCGGAATCTTCAGCAATGCCGGACAGGTCTGTTCTGCTGGATCGCGGTTGCTGGTTCACGAAGAGATCCACGACGAATTCATTGCAGATCTTGCTGACCGCGCGACCGCTCTGGATGTTGGTCCGGGCATCGACGACGCCGACATGGGGCCGCTAACTTCGGACGATCATCTCGAAGAGGTGCTCGAGTACATCGACATTGGCCGTCAAGAGGCTGGTGACCCCGTCATTGGAGGGGACAGGCTTGATGGTGACGGATACTTCGTCGAACCAACGATCTTTGATTCCGTGACCCACGACATGCGTATCGCCCAAGAGGAGATTTTCGGACCCGTCCTCACCGTCTCAACGTTCGCTGATGAAGAAGAGGCCATCGAACTCGCCAATGCGACCGATTACGGCCTCGTCGCGGGAATCTACACCGAGAACGTCGGTCGTGCTCACCGCTTTGCCCGTGAGGTCGATGCCGGCCAGATCTACATCAATGAGTTCTTTGCGGGCGGCAATGAGACGCCGTTCGGCGGCTTCAAGCAGAGTGGCATCGGCCGTGATAACGGCGTACAGGCCATCGACAACTATACGCAAATCAAGAACGTCTGTGCGAATATCGATCACCGCTGAAGGAATTGGTTCTCCAGATACCGAGAAGCCCTTTCCCGTGAACAGAGACCATCACTAACTTTCCCAAACCAAGTGGCGGGTACGATTGGCGTGATACATGCAAGGACGCAGATGATCATGTCGTGGGTCGGGAGTTTCCGACACAGCAATGGGCACGTGTCTTGAATGACGATGGACCCGTTGTACGGGTTAGCTTTTGAACACCTCTCACCCCCTGTGGTTGATAGAACCTAGTTAACAACCACGGACCGACAACAATCATCGGCACTGTCTACAGCGAGGACCAAGACTTGCGAGCTTCGTTCCAGGACGTAATATCCGCTATCCAGCGGGCGGCGATGAGCTTTTTGAGCATCTGTGCTGGCACGCCGGTGAAGGTGTCGACGGGTAGGGAGATGCCGAAGGCCGGCTTGACCTTGTGGGCGACAGCTTCTTCGCCGACGGAGATGACGGTCCCTTTGTCCTCGTGTTCCCAGGTCCGGAGCGGTCGGTTCTCGATCGCACGGGCAATGTTCTCGCCAGCGACTTCCGCAGCCTGCCAGGCGGCCTGTGCTGTCGGTGGGGCAGGCTGGTCACCCTGATCGATGATCGCCGAGTCCCCGATAGCGAAGACGCAGTCATCGGAGGTCTGGAAGTTCGCGCCTGTGTTGACGCGGTTGTGTTCTTTCCCGAGGTCGGCATCTGCAAGCGTATCGCGCCCCGTGATCCCGCCAGTCCAGATGAGGATGTCGTGATTGAGGGGAGCGCCCTTGTCGAACTGGATATGCTTGTCGGTGGCTTTGGTAATCGGATCGTCGGTGTGGATCTGGACGCCAGCGTCTTCGAGTCGATCGCGCAGGGCCTGTTGGCACGCCGGGTCGTTACCCGGGAAGATTTCCTCGAGGGCTTCGACCAGATGGACCTCGATGGGTGCGTGGTGTTGGTCACGGAACTCAGCGATCTCGCCGGCAGTCTGGATGCCAGAGAGGCCGGCACCGCCGATGACCACCTGTGCGGGCTCGCTACGGGCCGCAGCCTGACTTGCTTCTTTGACAGCCTTGTGGATCTCGAGGGCGTCATCGAGGTTTTTGAGCGTTAGGGAGTGTTCCTCGAGACCAGGGATACCGTAGTAGGCGGTCTGGCTGCCCAGCGCAACAAGGACGTAGTCGTATTCGACATCGTCGCTTGCTGCGAGTTCGACAACCTGATCCTCGACGTTGAGTCCAACGACCTTGTCCTGAATGAACCGGGTCGACGGGTCCGCGATCCCATCGACAGGGAACGTGATGTCCGACTGGACTGACGGATCTCGAATTACGCGATGAGACTCGTGCAAAACGAGGTGATAGTCGACATCAGCGATCCACGTAAGCTGTGCGTTGTCGCTCAGTTCTGACTGAAGTTTAGTGATCGCGCCGGTACTGGCGTATCCGGCACCGAGTACGATGACGTTCACTGCCATATCCAGGCTTTAGGAGTACGATGATACAAAGGTATTGGAATGAATATGTCGGTACTTCTTGACCAAAGTTCCGTGAGGCGTGATGATTGTCGAAGAGAAGGCGACAGCCCGCGGCCGAGACATACGCTTGTGGTACGTCTACTCCAATGGCAATTCACTCGCATTCATTCCGACTGATTGTGAAAGTATAAGGTACCACTTTTTATCCCTGGCGTGTAGATGTGTGATAGCGACATGGTAAAGCGAAGGCTCTGGACAGCAGCGGTATTTCTGTTTATTATCAGCGACGGAATTACCTCGCAGGTTCGTGGCGCATTACTGCCGAGTATCAAAGACTCGTTCACTGTTTCAGACACTTTACTGGGTCTAGTTGCACCAGCTGGTACGCTCGGATATCTCTTCGCTGCAGTAGCCGTTGGCTTCGCAGCGAGTCGACTCGATACCCGTCGGTTCCTCTTGGTTGGGGCGGGTGGGACGGCGCTGTTCCTATCGCTGTTGAGCCAGGTCCCCACATACATGCTACTGCTCGTATTCCTGCTTGGACAGAGTCTTACGATTGGTGTCTTTCGGGGATTGGATCGAGCACTGTTGAGTACACTTTACCCCAAAGATCGTGGCCGACTATTCAATATCTACGCGCTGATGTGGGCAATCGGTGCCACGGTAGGGCCACTGCTGGTCAACCAGGTCCTCAAGAGCGGCGACTGGCGTGTCACCTTCCTGCTGTTGGCGGCTGGCTTTCTCCCGGCGTTTGTGCTCATCACGCAACTCGAGCTCCCATCGAATCTCGATAAGGGAGAGTCGTTCTCGTTGGCTGAACTCCGGGAGTTGCTCCAGAACCCCGCCATCGTCGGGATGGCAGTGGCGCTGTTGTTGAGCGGTGGCATCGAGGGTGGCTTCTTCACCTGGTTGCCCTACTACGCGAACCAGTACTTCCCGCGAGCAACCGCGAACGTCGTCCTGTCTGGGTTTCTGGTCGCGTACATTCCCGGACGGTTCGTCTACAGCCAGCTTTCGGGCCGGGTCGAACCACTCACGCTCCTCTTGACGTTGGCACTCGCCGCAATCCCAGTCCTCGGATACGTCTTCTTCATCAGCGACGGTCGCGGGATGATTCTCGGCGTCTTCCTTGTGGGCTTTTTTGTCTCCGGGTTCTTTCCGACGCTCTCGGCGTTCGGAATCGATGCCGTTCCGCACCACAGCGGCCCAGTTAACGCTATCGCGATCAGTGCAAACTTTCTCGGCCTGTCGGTCGTCCCGGTCATTATGGGCATCGTCAGTGACCAGAGTACCATCACAACGGCGATGCGGCTGCTCATCGTCTCGATGGCCGCCCTGGCGCTCGTCATCGTCGCGTCGAAGGTGGCCGTCAACCGACAGACGCCGACAGCCACTGTCGCTGACTAAGCGAAGACTTTTCGGTCGAATTGATCTGTAGACTGGCACATTTCGACCCAATACAGCGTTCACTGATCGCCACAAATCCAATGAGACGGATCCATCAGCATTCGTCTCCGAGCTGGCGTACCTCATCGATGAGATCTCCATCGGACTATACAAGGACGGATACCACTTCGAGTAATAGGGCGGCACACCGGCTACGTTCAAACAGCGACGACCGCCAATTATAGGTGATGGGAGCGCACACGTGTAGGCGAACATGGCGGAGCAAGAAGAGCCAGTGACAGAGACGGGTATCGTCCACGAGCCGAGCCGGGAATTCGTCGAATCGACGAACGTCTGGCGGTTCATGCAGGAGTACGGAATCGACGACTACGACGATCTCATCAAACGTACGACGACCGAGATCAACGGCATCCCCGATTCGGGTGTCGAGTGGTTCTGGGACGAACTCGTCGACTATCTCGACATTGAGTTCTACACGGACTACGACCACGTGCGAGACAACACCACGGGACCGCAGTTCACCGACTGGTATCCCGGCGGCGAACTCAACATCGCTCATAACGTTCTCGACAGACACGCTGCTCCCGACAGCGAACGGCGGAACAAGGTCGCCTGCATCTGGGAAGCCGAAGACGGCGAGATCCGCGAGGTGACCTATCATGAACTGCATCGCCAGGCCAACCAGGTTGCCAACACCCTCGAGGCGCGTGGCGTCGAGACCGGCGACACCGTTGGCCTGTATATGCCGATGGTCCCCGAGGTCATATCCATCCTCTACGGCTGTTTCAAGGTCGGCGCGATCGCGGTCCCCATCTTCTCGGGCTTCGGCGTCGACGCCGCTGCGACACGCATCGAAGACTCCGAGTGCAGCGTCCTGTTCACCGGTGACGGCTTCCAGCGACGGGGAGGGGAGATTACGCTGAAAGGGACGGCCGACGACGCCATCGAACAGGCCGGCCACGTTGAGCACACCATCGTCTTCGACCGACTCGGACTCGCCAGCGACGATGAAATCCCCTGGCATGATGACCGCGACGAACACTGGGCCGACACCGTCGAAACCCAGGATGACAACTACGATACCACGGCGCTTTCGTCGGATCAGGAGTCGATGCTCCTGTACTCGTCGGGCACCACCGGCAAACCCAAAGGCATCGTTCACACCCACGCCGGTGCAGTGATGCAAGCCGCCAAGGAGCTTCACTTCGGGTTCGATCTCAAGCCCTCGGACCGATTTTTCTGGGTGTCGGATATCGGATGGATGATGGGACCCTGGACGCTGATCGGCAACCACGCCTTCGGTGGAACCGTCTTCATGTACGAAGGTGCGCCGGATCACCCCCAGCCGGATCGATTCTGGCAGCTGATCGACCGCCACGAACTCACTCAGTTCGGCATCTCACCCACGGCGATTCGCGCCCTCCGCAAACAGGGTGATGAGTGGATCAAAGGCTACGACCTCTCTTCGCTCCGCATGCTCGGGTCGACGGGCGAACCCTGGGACGCCGAGTCCTGGCTCTGGTTCTACGAGCACGTCGGTGGCGGCGACACACCCATCGTGAACATCAGCGGGGGCACCGAGATCATGGGCTGTTTCCTCATGCCGATGCCGATCCAACCGCTCAAACCCGGGACGCTCGGCGGTCCTGGTCTTGGCATGAACATCGACATCGTCGATGGCGACGGCAACAGCATCAAGGACGACCACGAGCGCGGGTATCTGGTGGCGCGTGACTCCTGTCCGTCGATGACGAAATCGCTCTGGTCCGGTGATGAGCGGTACCTCGAGGAGTACTGGTCATCGTTCGAGGACCCACCGCTGTGGGACCACGGTGACTGGGCGCAGAAAGACGAGGATGGTCTCTGGTTCCTCCACGGACGCGCCGACGACGCCCTCAACGTCGCCGGTCGCAAGGTCGGTCCGGCAGAGGTCGAAGGCGCTGCAATGGAACACGACAGCGTGAACCAAGCTGCGGCCGTCGGCGTCCCCGACGACACGACGGGGACAGCAGTGGTTCTCTACGTCATCGTCGAGGACGGATTCGAGGAAGCCGATGAGCTGCGCGAAGAGATTCGAGCGATGGTCGGCCAAGAGCACGGCAAGCCGTTCCGCCCACGAGAGGTGCTGTTTGTCGACGAGTTCCCCAAAACACAATCTGGAAAGATCATTCGACGGGCCGTCGAGGCGACCTACACCGGCGAGGACCTCGGTGACATGAGCAGCATCGAGAATCCGGAAGCGCTCGACAACGTCGAGAACGCCAGGTAACAACGGTTCCGCAGGCCGTTTTTCGAGCAGTACTACGCTACAAAGTGACGAGGAATCGAGACGGCGAGGCAGGAAGAACTGCCGGCGTCAGCGTTCCGGATTCGGAACAGTGACCACGGGACATTCGACCGACAGCAGAACGTCCTGAGCGGTCGACCCGAAAAGGGCCTTCCCGGTCGGACTCCGCTTCCGGAATCCCATCACGACAATGTCGATATTATAATCGGTCACGTAGTCGAGGATTTCGCTCGACGGGCTCCCATCTTTGACGACAGTGCTGACGTCACCATCGTGGTCAGCGACGATGTCGGTGGCTTCATCGAGTAGGTCCTCGGCTGCCTCTCGCTCGGCAGCGTACCACCCTTCGTCTCGACCACGACCACCGCGTGTGAGACTGGTTTTCTTCTCGGTGTACTCGATGATGGAGAGTATCGTGATGTCGGCGCCTGGGTAGTGTGTGACCGCGTGGTTGACCGCGGCCATCGATTGGGGCGAGTCGTCGAGCGGTACGAGTATCTGAAGTGTCATGGCTCAGTCCGAGCGCTCCGCGTAGGGTGTGATGTCCGCAGCCTCGACGCGCTCCTGGAAGCGCTCTCGGCGTTCTCGCTGCTGCTGTTCGGACATGCGTTCCGCCGTCCAGACTTTCCCGCTGGTCACCTGATGAACCTCGGCCTCCTCAATCCCCTCGAGAGACTCAACGCGCTCTTTGATCTCGTCGGTGATGTCGATGACGTACATGCACCGCTGGGAGGTCAGCAGGATGTCGATCCGCGCCTCGCCAGTCTGCTCGTCGACCGTGATGTCGTCGATGATACCGAGATCGACGAGATCGATCGGGTTGTCGGTGATACAGCTACAGGGGTCGAGAACCTCTTGAAGCTGTGCCTTGATAGCCATCTTGAGATCACTGTCGAACTCGGTGTCGGGTGTGATGTGATCTTGCTCGGCGTGTTCGATTATACGCATCGTTATGCAGGGGTGTCGTAGGTCGACCACGGTTCAGCCGGGTAGTCACCGGTCTCTCTGCGCTCTTGGCGCTTCTGTTCCCACTTGTCGCCCTTGATGTCCTTTCTGACCTTCTCAGGGTCTTTGTCCAGGAGTCGGAAGGCATTCTTCCCAAGGATCTTTTCTTTGATCTCATCGGTAACTTGTGGGTAGTCGTTGCCGGCGCGCATGTCTTCGGGAATCTCGAAGTCCCAGAAAGACTCAATGGCCGCCTGCGGGTGCAGCGCCGTTGCGCCGCCGGAGAAAACGATGCGGTCCGGGCCGGCCCAGTAGAGCATCTCTCCGAGTGAACGGGCGAACTTCCGCGGTCGCGAGCAGGCCATGTGAATCGTGTTTTCGAGGTTCGCGTAGACGTTCTCGTGGCTCGCCATCGCGAAGACGGTTTCCTCGAGGAACGAGAAGCCGGCGTGGATGACCTCGAAGTTGAGTTCGGGGAAGGCGTTCGCGGCGTCCTCAACGTCACTCATGCGGAAGTAGCGGACCGGTGCCGTCGCGAACGGGATGAACTTGTGGATGCCGACGGACGTCACGTCTAGTTCGGCGGCTTTCTCCAGGACGGGGCGGACCGCGTCCTCGTTGAGTTGCAGCGAGAGGTCCTGGCCGTTCTGGTAGCGGGCGGGGTAGAGCTTGATCCCCTCGACGTCTTTCTCTTTGACGTAGTACTCGACCTGCTCGACGGCGTCGTCGTCGAGCGGGTTGATGTCGACGTACATCGAGACGCGGTTGGGATTACGGTCGCGAAGCTTGAACCCTTTCTCTCGGGAGACCAATCCGTCGTGGAAGTAGTCGTCGAGCGGCAACGAGTGATAGTTCGTGTAATCGACTTGACTCTCCACGAAAAGCAGCCGTTCGAGTTCTTCAACTGAGTGGTCGCGGTGGAACACTTCTTTCGGGTGGACGTACTTCTCGGGCTGGAGTTGCTCGCCGAGTTCGAACGTCTCGTCGTTCCAACGCTGTGCGTGTGGGTGTTTCAGATTCTCCTCTGCGTGGTTGAAACAGTGCGATACTGAATCAACAACTAGGGCGCCATTGTCTAACATAGCGTAGAATATAGTTACGCGAATCCGGTAATAAAACTTTTGATAATGAGTTTACGCCTTCCAGCCAGGATCCGTCTCATCCAGCACCTAGTCGACGCACAAGCTATTTAAACGGTCAGAGAGTCCTTCTAGGCGTCAATGTCGAAGAAAGTGCCAACTGCAGTCAGGAGCCAGTACGATCTATGGATCGGCGGAGATAAGTGGTCGGCCGGGAGCGATGACCGGCTGGCGGTCGTCAATCCCGCAACTGAAGAGCCACTTGCCGATGTCGCGATGGGGACAACCGACGACGTCGACGCTGCAGTCGAAAACGCTCGCGACGCGTTCGAGTCATGGCAGCGTCGCCCACCCAAGGAGCGAACGCGGATTCTCACGGATATCGCGGCCGCCATCCGCGAGGAAACCGACCGACTGGCTCAGATCGAAACGCTGGAGAACGGCAAGCCGCTCGCGGAGGCCCGAGAGCAAGTCGAACGCTGTGCCCGCCACTTTGAGTACTACGCCGGTATCGCGGACAAGATCCAGGGAGAGTCGATCCCGCTCTCCGAGGAGTACGTCGACTACACCGTCCGCGAACCCCTGGGTGTCACCGCCCACATCGTCCCCTGGAACGTCCCGATCTACCTCTTCGCGCGGAGCGTCGCCCCCGCACTCGCCGCCGGCAACGCGGCTGTCGTCAAGCCCGCCGAAGAGACGCCGCTGGGAGCGCTCGAGCTCGCCAGACTCGCCTCCGAGGCCGGCCTCCCCGACGGCCTCCTCAACGTCGTTCCCGGCTACGGCACCGAGGCCGGAGCCGCGATCACTGGCCATCCTGACGTGAACGGCATCACCTTCACCGGCTCTGGTCCGACCGGGACGGCAGTCGCGAAAAGCGCCATCGAGAACGTCACTGAGACGCACCTTGAGCTCGGCGGAAAGAGCCCAAACGTCGTCTTTTCGGACGCCGACTGGGAGGCCGCCCTCGACGGGACGATGACGGGCATCTTCAGCAACGCCGGGCAGGTCTGCTCGGCGGGATCGCGCCTGCTCGTCCACGAGGACATCCACGAGGCGTTCGTCGACGACCTCGTCGAGCGTGCAGAGTCGCTCGAGGTCGGTTCCGGTATCGAGGGCGCGGACATGGGCCCGCTCGTCTCCGAGGCCCACTTTGAGAAGGTCCTGAGCTACGTCGAAATCGGTTGCGAAGAGGTCGGCGAGCCGGTGGCCGGCGGAAGTGCGCTGGACCGCGATGGCTACTTCGTTGAACCGACGATCTTCGACGATGTACCGATTGACACGCGCATCGCTCAGGAGGAGATCTTCGGGCCGGTACTGACGGTCACGCCATTTGCCGATGAGGACGAGGCCATCGAGTTGGCCAACGCGACGGACTATGGCCTTGTCGCAGGCGTCTACACTGAGAACGTCGGTCGCGCCCACCGCTTTGCCCGTGAGGTTGACGCCGGCCAGATCTATATCAACGAGTACTTCGCCGGCGGCAACGAGACGCCGTTTGGCGGGTTCAAGGACAGCGGGATCGGTCGCGAGAACGGCGTACAGGCCATCGACAACTACACGCAGGTGAAGAACGTCTGTGCGAACATCGACCGGCGCTGATCAGCTGTCGCCAAATTCTGCGATTTCTCGCCGTCAGTAAAGCGACAACACTTATGTGTGAAAAATCACCACGGATAGATATGGGAGATAGACTCAGCGGCAAGGCTGCGATAGTGACTGGAGCATCGTCAGGCAACGGTCGTGCTATTGCGCGCCGCTTCGCGGAAGAAGGCGCCAGTATCACCGTCGCAGACATCCGCGAGGACCCACGAATGGGTGGAGAACCGACACACGAACTCATCACCGATGCAGGCGGCGAGGCGCAGTTCCTCGAGTGTGACGTCAGTTCGATCGCGGACCTACAGGAAGTTGTCGAGGCAACGGTCGACGCGTACGGCTCGCTTGATGTCATGGTGAACAACGCAGGCGTCGAACGCCAGCTTCCCATCGAGGAGGCCGACGAGGATGACTACGACTGGCTGATGGATATCAATCTCAAGGGGGTCTATTTCGGCTGTCAGGCAGCTATCCAGCAGATGGTCGACCAGGACGACGGCGGCGCCATCGTGAACATGTCCTCGATGGCTGGGATTCGCGGCCTAGAGAACTCCTCGCTGTACTGCACCTCGAAAGGGGGCGTAACGAACCTGACCCGAGAGCTAGCTGTTGAACACGGAGAAAACGACATCCGCGTGAACGCACTCAATCCGGGGTTCATCGAGACGGCGATGACGACGAAAGACGGCGAAACAGCTGACAATCTCCTCGATCAGACGCCGCTCGGGCGGGCGGGTCAGCCCGAGGAAGTCGCCGACGCAACGCTGTTTCTCGCCAGTGATGAGTCGTCGTACGTCAGCGGTCACAACCTCGTGATGGACGGCGGATTCACTGCGTGATCGGACCCCACTGACTTTTCTCGAGCCTCGCACCCGGCCAGTACGAGTGTTATAAGCTAGTTTTTAATACAGGACACCAGATTGTGGTGGATGATGTGAGTTGCACACTATCACGGACCCGAGGACCTCCGAGTCGAATCAGTAGACGAACCAACGCTCAGCGAGACTGCCGTCCGAATCGACGTGGTGGCCTGTGGGATCTGTGGGACGGATCTCCACGAGTACGAATCCGGCCCCGACCTCACTCCAAATGAAGGCGAACCTCATCCGCTATTCGAGTCGACCGAGGGCAAACCGAACCCTGATCCCACTCAATCGGGGCTGTTCCACCTCTGTGTCATTGACGAAGACGTCGAAGGTTTAGCGACGCGTATCGATGAGGCCGGAGGTGACCATTATTCCGAAGTGTGGAAGATATTCAAGGACGATGACCAATACACCCAGACATACTGTCGAGATCCATACGGGGACCTCGTCGAGATCTACTCACACAGCCACGAACGGATATACAGCAACCGCCCCGACTGAGCGAAACGACTCAAAAACTCACTGGCACAGCACGGCAATTCGTGTATTGGGTCGCCCGAACGCTCGAGTTTTTCGAACGGTACACACGTCGATCGATGCTGATGTCGATGTAGCAGTCGAAAGCGCGATGCCGTCTACTTGACCACGTCGATCTTCTCACGGTCGATAGACATCGCAACTGCGCTAACGACCACGACGCCAAGGATGATCTCCTGGACGAACGGATTGATCGACAGGAGGTTCATCCCGTTCTGCAGGACAGCGATGACCAGCACGCCGAGGATGGTCCGGTGTGGACCACCGACGCCGCCGGTCAGTGCTGTCCCGCCCATGACGATCGCCGCAATACTGGGCAGCATCATTCCACCAGCGATGTTCGGCGACGCCGATGAGATGCGCAGGGTTAGCAAGACGCCCGCGGTCCCACAGAGCAGCCCTGAGAGGACGAACGGATAGATCTTGTACCTGTCGACCTTCGCACCGGCGAGTTCGACGACACGCTCGTTTTCACCGAGGGCGAAACAGTAGCGGCCGAACTTCGTCCGCCAGGCCAGGAACACGGTCGCACCGTAGATGAGCAGGCCCCACATCACGAGGTTCGGTATGCCCGGAATCCACGTCCCGGTGGCAATGTTCCGGATCGCCTGATTGCGGAAGGTAATTGTCGAACCGCCGGTAACGATGAGCGCGACCCCCATCATGACCGACAGCGTACCGAGTGTAACGAGGAACGACGGGACCTTCAGTTTCGTGAAGACGACGCCGTTGACCAGCCCCGCGAGCATCCCGGCACCGATGGCGATTGGGATGGCGAGCAGTCCCAGCTGGTACTCGGAGATCAAAACCACCGTCAACACGCCAGTCAGTGTGACGATGGACTCGACCGAGAGGTCAATACTCTGTTGGAGGATCGGAAAGGTGCCAGCCAGTGCGACCAACAGCAGGAAGGCACTGTTCTTCGCCACGTTGTTGATCAGGTTCTGAACCGTCAGAAACTCGCGTGTCCCCACTGCGAACAGTACAGAGAGGAAAAACAACATCGCGAACGGCCCGATGTCCCGTATCCAGTCGTGTAGTGTTCGTTGCTCGCGTTGTTCGTTGAGCCATGCTTGAACGGGATTCGTGTTGTCAGCGCTCATTTAGATCATCTCCTGAATTAGGTCTTCTTCGGTTGGCTTGTTCCCAGCCGAGGCATCGAACGTCTTGTCGGCGAACTGGCCGTCGTTCATCACGGCAATCCGGTTCGACATCCCGATAACTTCCGTGAGTTCGTCACCGATAAACACGATAGAGACGCCCTTACTGGTCAGTTCGCGACAGAGGCGATACACTTCCTCTTTGGCACCGACGTCGATACCGCGCGTCACGTTGTCCATGACGAGAATCGGCGTATCCTGGGCAAGCCAGCGAGCGATGACGACTTTCTGCTGATTGCCACCACTCAGTCCATGAACAAGTGCGTCTGGACCAGGTGTCTTGATATTGAGTTCCTCAATGGCGTCAGCCGTCGCCTGTTGCTCAGCGTCGAGGTCGAGCAGAGGAAGTTTCCCGTTCATCGTCCGCACCATCGCAAGCGACGTGTTCGTCCGGACTGACTGGTACAGCAACACACCCTCCGATTTCCGGTCTTTCGGGATGTACCCGACACCGGCGTCGACCATGTCCGCCACTGATGTGACGTTAACGGCCTCGCCGTTGACCCTGATCGTTCCGTCGGTCATCGCGATATCACCGGCCAGTACCCGTCCAAGCCGCTCCTTGCCAGAGCCCTCAACGCCGACGATGCCGAATATCTCCCCCTCTTTGACCGAAAACGAGAGCGGACCGATTTCCTCAGTCGTTAGTCTTTCAACACCAAACGTCTCTGAACCGAGTTCGGAATTGGTTCGCTGGTCGGGGACGCGGTAGTACTCGTCTGCCGTCTCGCGACCGACCATGCTCTGCTGGAGGTCATCAGTCGTCGCCTCCGCTGCTGACAACTCGTCGACGAGTTTCCCATCTTTGAGAACGTAGACGCGGTCCGAGACGTGAAGTACCTCGTCGAGTTCGTGCGAGACGAAAACGAACGTCGCCCGGTCTCTAAGGTCGTCAATCAACTCGAAGAGAAGTTCCCGACCGGCCTCTTCAAGTCCGGCGGTCGGCTCGTCAAGCAGGATAACCGGGTTATCGGACTTCTGCGAAACGTGGAACGCCTTGGCAATTTCGAGCATCTGGCGCTCATTGAACGAGTATTCCTTGACAAACTCGTCGACGTCGATATTGATCCCGAGGTCGTCGACGAACGACTGCGCCTCCTCGCTCATCTCCTCGCGGTCGAGGACGCCGAGCTGTCCCTTTTCACGACCGAGGTACAGGTTCTCGTAGCCACGGAAGTTCGTAATAACGTCTTGTTCTTGATGGACGAGAGAGACGCCGTGGGCGGCCGCCTCCCGCGGACTCGTGAACTCGACGGACTCCCCATCGACATGTAGTTGGCCTTCGTCCGCTTCGAGGACACCCGTTAGGATGTTTAACAGCGTGCTTTTTCCCGCGCCGTTCTCGCCGACCAGACCGATGACTTCCCCGCGATGGATGTCGAGAGACACGTCCGAAAGCGCCTGGACGTGCCGGAATGATTTCGAGACGTTCTCAACACGGAGGCTAATCTCTCCCTTGACAGGATTCTCGGCTGATGCTATACTGTCACTCACACCCTCACTTGTGTTGAGGGTATGTATATCAGTTTCGGACATTCGTGCAAGTACCCTCTCTCATTGCTTCAGGGGGTCGTTGGTGAACCGATCTTCGTAGAGTTGGGCGATCTCCTGCTGTGCGCCGCTGTCGGTGTACGCATCCGGCATCGAGTAGTTGTTCGGCTTGTCTGCGTCCTTCCAGTCGAGCACCTGCTTGATATCCTCCTGGCTCATCGGCTGCAGGTCGACCTGTGGGTCCCAGCTGTCTTCGCCGGCTTCGACAACGGACATCTTCTCCCAGTCGTACGGTGTCTCCCCCTCGAAAATCGCTTCGTTGTACCCGGCAGCGTCGACAACGGGAAGTCGCTCAACGACATCAGTCCACTCATCAGGATTTTGCACACAAACCGGCGCGTTGAACGACATCATCCGCTCCGCTGGCGCGAGCTTATGCCCGTTGAGCCAATCGTGGCACTTCACGAGCGACCAGCCGGCCTGCCACGGACCCATCCCAGAGACCGAGGCGGTCATCTTCCCCTCGGCGATCTGTGCAAGGCCAGGTTCACTGGCATCAATGCCGACGGTCGGCACGTCGATGCCGTTTTCCTCGAGGATCGTGTTCCCGCCGATGGCGACGGCGTCGTTCTGTCCGAAGAAGCCGTCGATGTCGTCACCGAACTGTGAGACCTTGTCTGCCATCGCGTCGCGTGAGTCTGACCGAATGTAGTTCCCCTGCAGACGCGGACCAAGCATCTCGATGTCCGGGTACTCCTGGAGCGCCAGGTCGACACCTTTGTTTCGCCCGATGTTCGGTGCCGTGCCCCGGTTCCCTTCGACGTGGACGAAGCTGCCTTCGCCACCCATCGCTTCGAAAAGGATCTTCGCTGCCGTGTAGGCGTGGTTGACGAAGTGGGGTGCGAAGAACTGGACGTACTCATCGCCCGCGTCCTGTGGCGTGTACCAATCCGCGATGGTCACCGCCAGAATCGTCGGCACACCTGCTGCCACACACGTTTCCGCCAGCGAAATCGCCGCCGCGTTCGTGTACGTCTGTCCGATTATCGTATCGGTGTTACTGGCGACCGCCGTGTCAAACTGCTCCTGCTGGGTGGTGACGTTCCCGTCATTCGTCTGGAGGTTCGTCTCGTAGCCGAGCGCCTCTGCCGCCTCTTCGTAGCCTTTCTTCCAGGATAGCCAGTAGGAGTTCTGGAGATTCGCAATCGAACCCAGCGACGTATTTCCTCCGCTAGAGTCGCTCTGAAGACAGCCTGCGATACCAGCGAGGCCCGCCATCGTCCCGGCACCTGCTGTTTGTTTGATGAATCGCCGTCTCGACTGATTACTGGGATTGCCTACCATGTGAATACACACCTATGTTTCTGTACAATCCCTATATATAGATTATGGTGTATACAGCCATACTCATGTGGGCAGAATAAGGATTGATCCGCTCGAGTTCATAGGATAGATCCAGATTCACTAAACCATCCAACCACACAGGAGCTTACGCTGCTGTTGCACCGGTTGGTCTGCCACTGTGCCAGTAGGGACATTACTGCCCTAGCCCATATTACAGATCAGGACTGCCTGTGATACGGTCTGCATGAGCAGAACAGAGAATCAAGACGAAGGTCGGCTACGGCCACTGAGCAATCCCCATCATGCACTTCCTGTCCTACAATAGAGCCCGCGTCTTTCGGCTTACTTCCTCACGCTTGGCGGTCACGCTCGTACATCTATGAAATTCCGAGAGATCCGGGAACGTGAGCCAGTGTTCTATTCCTGGGTCAGACTCCCAACAAGCACGATGGTTTCTCTCTCAACAGGCAAACAAATTATTGTTTTAGCGGGTTGCTGGTGAAGCGGTTCTTGTGCAGTTCAGTGATTTCCTGCTGTTTGGCGCTGTCCGTGTATACGTCCGATATCGAGTAATCATTTGGCTTGTCCGATTCATCCCACGCAAGCACCGTCTTTATCTCCTCTTTGTTCATCGGCTGCAGGTCGATCTGCGGGTCCCAACTATATTCGCCGGCTTCGACGACGGACATCTTCTTCCAGTCGTACGGTGTCTGCCCTTCGAAAATCGCCTCGTTATACTCGGCGGCGTCGACGACTGAAAGCCACTCGACTGTTCCGCGCCACTCACTCGGTTTTTTCACGCAGACTGGTGCGTTGAACGACATCATCCGCTCTGCCGGCGTGAGTTTGTGCCCGTTGAGGAAGTCGTGACACTTCGCGACTGACCATCCCTCCTGCCACGGCCTCATCCCAGAGACCGAAGCAGTGATTGCGCCTTCGTCGATCTTTGCGAGACCGGGTTCGCTGGCGTCGATACCGACGATCGGGACGTCTATGTCGTTCTCCGCGAGGATCGTGTGACCGCCGATGGCGACACCGTCGTTCTGGTATTCCCGACAGTATCCCTCGCCAACACGGCAGTCCCGCCGATCCAAGTGGTGGGAGAAAGGTGCAGCCACCGCCGTGAACAGTCGCTCAGGGAGCAGTACGTCGTCCCACGTCAGTACATCACTTTGCCGGCGGAGACATTGATATCCTGACCCGTGATGCGGTCTGCCTCGTCGGAGCAGAGAAACGAGACAAGGTCAGCGACGTCCTCGCGCTGGACGAGTTCGCCGCGTGCGCTCTCTGACTCAACATCGCTCCGTACTTCTTCGTACGTTTGTCCGTTCGCTTCAGCCTGTTTCTCGAATACACTCCTGATACGCGGGCCATCAACCGAACCTGGACAGACGGCGTTGACGTTGATATCGTGTGCACCCACTTCAGCTGCGAGCGTGCGGGTGAAGCCGATTAACCCCATCTTCGTCGCCGCGTAGGGAGTCCGGTTGACGAGCGGGCGCTTGCCGGTGACCGACGCGATGTTGACGATCCGACCATAGCCAGCATCTTTCATGTACGGCAGGACGGCACGGCACATCGTGAACGGGCCAGTAAGGTTCACCGCGATGGTCTGTGTCCATTCGTCGGTTGCAACCTCCTCACAGGGTGTCGTCGGGCCGGCGATGCCGGCGTTGTTCACCAGAACGTCGACTGATCCAAACTTCTCAACGACTGTATCGATGGTCGACTCAATGCTGGCTTCGTCGCCGAGGTCCGTGTACACTGGGAGGCCGGTCTGTCCTTCATCTTCAATCAGGGTTACAGTCTCGTCCATCGCGCCGTCGTCGATGTCCGCAACGACGACGTCGAAACCTTGGTTGGCTAACTCTACACAGATCGCTTGTCCGATACCGCGACCACCGCCGGTAACAATCGCAGTGCTATCGTGAGTCACATACTGAGAACTCATGTTCAACACTATAAATCTAGTGAGTGGTTCGTCCCAAATCCATGCGACAGCCGATCGTTCCCCTTGCCGACACGAACGTTTAAATAGCAGTCAACATATTCTGCAGCCGTATGGCATACAGTGGCTACGAGGATTACTTCTCGAAAGAGGTAATCATCAGTGTTGCAACGACTGGCGGTCATCACGGCAAAGAAGCGAACCCGAACCTCCCGACACAACCCGAGGAGGTCGCTAGGGACATCCAAGCATGCGAGGAAGCAGGCGCGTCGATGGTGCACCTGCACGCGAGAGACGACGATGGCGAGAACACGAAAGACATCAAGCGGTACCAAGAACTGCGCGATCGGATCGAGGAGTACTGCGATGATATCATCGTCAACTTCACGACCGGCGGCGGGGGCATCTACTCACGCGAGGAGCGTATCGCCCCGTGCTTGGAGACTGCACCACGTCCGGAGGTAGCGACGGTCGATTTGGGGCCGGTCAACTTCGGCCAGACGCGAACCGCAGTGAACACCCGCGAACAGAATGAGGAGTACGCAGAACGGATGCGCGAGGCCGGCGTGAAGCCTGAGCTTGAGCTGTTTAACCCAGGTCATATCCCGGAGGCCGAACACCTGATTGACGAGGGACTGCTTGACGACCCCTACTGGGCGACGGTCATCTTCGGAATGCAAAACGGGATGCCCGCGAGCCCAGGGAACCTCGTCACCTTCGTCGAGAATCTCCCAGATCCGGTCGAATGGCAGTGTCTTGCGGTCGGCAAACACCAACTCCCAATGACGACAATGGCGATGGCCATGGGGGGGCACGTCCGCGTCGGGATGGAAGACAACGTCTACTATCGCAAGGGCGAACTCGCCGAGAGCAACGCTCAGTTGGTTCGCCGAGCTACACGAATCGCCGACGAACTCAACCGGCCAGTCGCGACTCCCGCAGACGCACGCGACCTCCTTGGCCTCTGAGCACCGCACTGCAACGACCAAGCGCAGGGATATCGCACTAGCGCTGCACGCCAGCCAGTCTGTCCAGCGCTCAGAGCCCTCCTTCACAGATCTCGAATTATATTTTCGAGTTTGGAGATAACAACGAGATTTTATAAGAGCCTGCAGTCCACCCGAATTCGGTCGGTCAGGTCTTCGGACCAGATACCCAGCAATGACGGGTGGGAATGTCAAATATATTTAATGTCGCGTCATGATTCGGCATGTGCGAATCCATCCATCAGGATTATTCACTATGGTATAGATTAATACCGCTTAGGCTGCCGAAATCGGGTGTTTCGAAGGGAAGACGTCGTAGTCGGCACCAACTGGTCCCGTCGATCATAGATATTTTCAGCTAGTTACTTTTCAAACTATGACGGAATTCACGGCATGGGAACTTTATAAGCGAAGAGGCATTAGGACAGTATCAGCGAGAATATCAATTCGGGTATCGCGAATTATTTATAACCTTGCTAGGTGAAGTCTGGGTATGGAAGGGAACACAACGCGCACGCTCGCAACGACGCAGACCTCATTCGAGATTATCGAGTTACTCAAAGAGCGCGGCGGCGGGCGAGTGACTGAACTCGCCGAGGAACTGGATCTGGCTCCAAGCACAGTTCACAGCCACCTCGCGACGCTCATTGAGACGGGGTACCTAACGAAGGAAGGCGACATCTACCAACTAGGGCTCGCATTTCTCGAACTTGGCGAGCACGTTCGAACTCGTAAAGAACCGTATGCCATCGCGGAGTCGTACACGGAACAACTGGCGGCCGAAACCGACTCACGCGCCGTCTTCGCTGTCGAAGAACATGGCAGAGGCGTCTACATGTACACGTTCTCCGGAGATCACGCCGTGTGGACGTACTCTTCTGTCGGCAAACGCTTCCCGCTACATGTGACGGCAGCCGGGAAGTCAATCCTCTCTCAGCTCCCCGATGCACGCGTTGAGGAGATCATCGACCAGCACGGACTCGAGCCGAAGACGGACAACACCATCACGTCACGGGATGCGCTGCTTGAGGAACTGGCCACTATCGATAAGAAGGGCTACGCCATCAACCGCGAGGAACAGCTTGACGGCGTTAAGGCAGTCGGTGTTCCGGTTTTCGGTCCCGACAGGCAAGTCCTCGGCGCCTTCAGCGTTGCGAGTCCTGCTAACCGCATGAAAGGGGAATGGCTCGAAGACGAACTCCCGGAGATAATCCTCGCAACCGCCAACGAGTTCGAACTGGAGATCTCCCTGACGTAATGAGTGTATTGAACGTCAAGTGAACTGAAAAACCATGGCCAACTACTCCGACTGGTTGAACCGACGGGAAATCGGGAATGCCGCCCAGTTCGTATTACAATTGTACTCCTGTAATTCTCAGACGAACCGCATTCGACTCCCCGTTTGGCCAGCGCCCCTGCCACAATTGACATGGGGTCGGGATTGGAGACTCCGAGTGTCTGGGCGTCGGCACCGACAGGTTTGATCATTAGTCCAAGTATCGTGTGAACCGACTCGGGATCAAGCACGAGGCACTTGGCCTGCTCCGCCTGTAGATCGCTCGCTTCTTGAGGGTGGAGCTTCCTGTCTCTGTGTCGGAACGTGCAGGGACAGGCTCCACAGCGTTCACGAGAACGGAGTTTTCGTACGGCCCACCAGAACTCTTCAACTTCTGAGGACGGTTCCAGACTCCACAAGTGACTTCCCTTTACGGGTGGCTCGGAGTGTCCCACTCCTACCGGATGGACACTCGGCCACAACCCACGATACACACTTTTGTCACGTTTGAACATCGTCGGCTGTGTGGTGAGTATCATACTGCCTTTGGACCTCAAGGGCAGTAAAAGTGCCGAAACAGCTGAAAGAAACTCGTGCGGGGTTGTATCCCTTCCTTTCTCGCTTCGCTTGCTGAGAAAGGGGGCTTACCACCCACAATTACAGCTAAATCGCCCTCGTGATTTATTCTGGGAGGGAAACCCCCTCACCTCCCTCTTATTTCATTCATATAATGACCAACCTCGGTGACTCCGAGACGGACGAAGCGTTATGTGGCTGTAAGCGTGGACAGGTCGCCGACAAATACGACTTGACGGGTCTCGACCACGAACTGATCCATACTGGACCGTCGATGCCGACGAACCGCTCAGCACACGGCAGTTCGCGACATACGTGAAGCAACAGATACTGTCGGCGGTACTTGCTAACGCGAATATTCCGCCGCGAGAGGGGGAAATCGAGAACACATATCGATTGCTCACAGACGACGTCAGCAGCGGCACACGGGTCCAAACACGAAATGAACTGCAACGCGATGGGGTTCCGGTCGAGCAGGTTGAATCTGATTTCGTCTCTCATCAAACCGTCTACAATCATCTCACAAAATGCCTCGAGACGGAACTCGAGAAGCCAAGCGACGAGGAACAACTCGAGCGAAGCCGCGAAAAGCTCGCTGCGCTCCAAAACAGAACCAAGGCAGTGACATCGGATACGATTGCCCGACTCGATCGAAAGGAGCTCATCGATATCGGTGAGTTCAATGTTGCCGTCTCCATTACCGTGACTTGCGAGGAATGTCTTCAAGAGTACACTGTCAGGGAGTTACTCGACGAATGATCCTGTAACTGCCAAAGCCAATCGTAAAAGAAACGTCTCGACAGTCAAGATGCGATCGGTCGCACACAGCGAGAGATCCATACAATGGGATGAAGCGTTATACCTATGTAAGAGTAGGAACTACAACAATGCATGAAACCCGAATTAGGAACAGCCAAGCAGGAGGTTCCGACGCAGGCAACGCTGTCTGCGACGAATATTGGTGGGATCGACGAGACGGAGGTCTCGTTTCAGGACGGAGTGACGGTCCTGTCCGGACGGAATGCGACCAATCGAACATCACTTTTACAGGCGATTATGGCAGCGCTCGGAAGCGATCAGGTAAGCCTCAAAGCCGATGCCGACGAGGGAAGCGCAACGCTCGAGTTCGGCGACGAAATCTACCGCCGACACCTCTCCCGTCGAAACGGAACGATCACCACCGATGGCGATCCGTATCTGGAAGATCCGGAACTTGCAGACCTCTTTGCCTTTTTGCTCGAGTCGAACGAGGCACGCCAGGCCGTCGCTCGCGGCGATGACCTCCGCGAACTGATCATGCGTCCGGTCGACACCGGCGCAATCAAGACAGAGATCGAACAGTACGAGCAGCGAAAACGTGAAATCGACGAGCAACTCGACGAACTGGACACACTCGAGCAGCGACTTCCCGATCTCGAAGCGAAACGGACGCGGGTGACCGACGAGATCGAGACGCTACGGGACGAACTCGAGACAGCCCAGGCTGACCTCGAAGAAACGAACGTCGATGTCGAAAAGCGGCGGGAAGAACAGTCTGAACTCGAGACGAAACTCGACGAACTGCGCGAGACGCGATCCGAACTCGAACGCGTCCGTGACCGAATCGAGACTGAGCGCGAGAGCATCGAGGCTCTGAAAGAAGAACGGAGCGAGATTCGAGACCGACTCGAATCGCTTTCGACGGGCGAAGAGACCGATGTGAGTCAGATCGAAGCCGAAATCGATGCGCTCCAAGAGGAGAAAGCGGACCTCTCCGAAGAGATTTCACAACTTAAGAGTACGATCCAATTCAACGAACAGCTCCTCGAGGAACCGGACTCGTTCCTTGGCGAAACAACCGAAACCGATGACGGGCCCATAACGGACCAGCTGCTCGACGAGTCCGAGACAGTCACGTGTTGGACCTGTGGTTCCTCGGTCGCTCGAGAGCAGATCGAAACGACGATCGACCAACTCCGAACCGCACATCAGGAACGCCTCAAGGAGCGATCCGAGATCGATTCTGAGTTGACTGATCGGCGAGAAACGCTGTCGACGATCAAAGAGAACCGGACCGAATACCGACAGACACAACAGCGCCTCGAGTCGACCGACGACGAAATCGAACGCCGGAGCGACCGAATCGACGACCTGACGGACAAACGCGAGGATCTGACCGACGCAATCGACGATCTCGAAGCTGAAATCGATGACCTCGAAAGCGAGGACTACGGCGATATCCTCGACCAGCATAAAGAGGTCAATCAACTCGAGTTCAAACTTGAGCGCAAAGAGCGCAAACGTGACGAGATCGAAGACGAAATTGCCACGATTGAGGATCGGCTCAACGAGCGCGAAGACCTCAAGAGTCGTCGTGAAGACCTGACCGACGAACTGACGGACCTCCGAACGCGCATCGACCAGATCGAGGCGAACGCCGTCGAAGCGTTCAACGAACACATGGAGAACCTCCGTGCGACGCTCGGATATGATAATCTCGATCGGATCTGGATCGATCGAACCACGCGAGAGGTTCGGGAAGGACGCCGCAAGGTCACGAAGTCGTCGTTCGACCTCAAAATCGTGCGTAGCACCGACGATGGCGCAGCCTACGAAGACACGATCGATCACTTGAGCGAAAGCGAACGGGAAGTGATCGGACTCGTGTTCGCGCTTGCAGGCTATTTGGTTCACGACGTCTACGAGACGGTTCCATTCATGCTGCTCGACTCCCTCGAGGCAATCGACTCTGAACGGATCGCAGCGCTCGTCGAGTACTTCGAATCGCACGTCCCGTATCTCGTCGTGGCACTACTGGATGAGGACGCACAGGCGATCGAATCGCCTCACAGCGAGATTACGGAGATCTAAACTGGTTTCGGAGACGATTTTCTTCCACCCTTGAGCTCGAAGTGGAGCGAGGTCCTCACGAGATTGTGCTATATAGAAGGATTCTGGATTGACGACAGCGTAGAGCGAAACTGCCGACCGTTGATTCGGATCACCGTCTCGTCAAGCGATGTGATCCAGATTTGTGTTGCTCGCCGGCTTATAGGTCGGCTTTCTGTACCTAGTTGTGAACAGCCTCCGGTAAGCGTTCGACACCGATCCCCCAGTCCTAAGATGGCGCCCAAACGACAATCTAGCAAAATAGAATCGAATGCCAAGCTTCATCAACTCGCTCGGTGTTCGCTCTTGTTCGATCCGTTCACTACAATCGCAGAGATGAGTGATTCTGACCATTAATCAGCTGAAGCTCGTCTTATCTCTTTCTTAGCCTTAACTAAACAACATCATACACTGATGAAATTGAATACCCAGTACTATTTGATCAAGTCATATTTTTCTAAATACTATCCTCTCTTAGGGAGGTTAGATGTAAAGAGGACACTATCAACCGTTCGTAACGCGGCCCCATAAAGCCGACCTCCAGCCGACAGCTGGGAAACAATCATATCATGTTGCAATTGACGAAGTTATAATCCAACTTGACTGTCAGTGTCATTGGCTGTACGTTGCTGTCGGTCTAGAAACAAACGAATTGCCCTATTTCAGGCACAATTCAACCCGAACCACCGAAATCACCTCAGTGTTTTCAATGAATTATAATAGAACCATCATATATCTTACTCCCCCGATTCTTGTTGATTCAAAGCCATGAATCAACGCTGCGCTTCATGATTATGGCTTCCAATTTTGGCGCGGAAAATGTCAACTTGAACGCAGTCAAAGACCATCATATAGGTTAGAGGCTGTTGTATTTATAATTTTAAAATAGTATTGAGAAAAGTTGATCCAGAAACTGCTAAAACAGGGCTTCAGAACTGTGCATACTCTTCTACGGAAGTTCCACAGTTTCACGTACAATCAGTCTGGCTTCAACTTTGACAAGATTCGCCCGCATGAGGAGTACTTCTCGCAGGATTACCGCCGGCTCTGTCAAGAGATCCTGTTGTTCACGAAGTTGGATTGGAACAGTTCCGACTTCTGCAAGCACCTACCGGTCACGTAGAAGGTTGGCGGCATCTTGGCCGAACCGGAGGCATCGGGTGTCAATCTTGACATCCACTATTACTACTACATGTGATTGAAACGGTTTTCCTCTTCTTTATCAACCAGACCAATATATCGAATTATACTTTATATCTGTGGGAAACTAACCTCTCCGCGGTTCCAACTCTCTGGAGGGTCGTGTTTAGTTTGCAGCATTGTGCCAGACGGCGAAGGCTTGAAGCTACGATTCTGCTGTTGACGGTTTTGCGTGGCTAAAACAGTTTGAGAACGAAGAGGTGCGATGTTTTATCCCTCTAAATATACGTTCAGCAGTGTTCCGATTTCTATGCTTTTCGTATCGAAATCGGAGCCCAGATCGACGGAGGGAAGTTTGTAGATGTTTTGCTCCATCGACGAGAAATATGGCACCGTTGAGATCATGTTTCTCAGAGAGTTCCTGCAAGAACCGTTCGGTCAGCACAGTCGTAGTCGTCGAATATAGGCGGATATGGAGAATTCTATTCGTCTCTGGATCAACAGCAGTGTACAGCCAGTAGCGATATTCGTCAAGTTGAATCACCGTCTCGTCAAGCGCGATGTGATTCGGGTTCTCGTCAACGGCTGGCTGTAGATCGCACTTGTGAACTCAATCGTGAACGGCCTTTCGACTGCGTTTGACACCAAAACTATCTAATTCTCGAACTGTATTTGAAAGCGATAGTACTGCAAGGTAAAGTCGAATCCCAAGTTCCATCAGCTGGCGCGGTGTCCGTTCTCTCTCCACAAAACTCAAATTGATCCAATTGAACAGTCCTGAAAATATCTGAAGTGGATGATATCACCGATCATTGTCCAAGACGAAGATGAATTTCATGATCTCATTAAAGGAGTCTTCGAACAAGTGACACGACGGGCCAACTTCAACAAAAAGTGGACAAAACAGGTTTACTTGACTTTCAGAAGTTATATTGACAATTATCGAGTCATCCGAACAATTCTCATTAGCGGTGTGGTATAAGTTGATGCGTGATTTTCATAGGGGGTTGAAGGAGAAGTCCTGATCTGATAAGGACAGGGCGAATCAGTATTTCAGTTGGTAGCAGAATACTATTCCCCTTGTGTATTTATATTGACAATGGCAGAAAATGTCATACTTCGTGTGCGATCAAGTAAGGAGGAGAGAATGGAATACTGTCTCCTGATTGGCCGGGAGACGGTAGTTAATTGCTATCGGGTGCAGTGAAAACGACCGCCAGCGGCTACCGCCGATGTCACAGTCTTCGCGGTTTCTCACGTTTCAATTGTTCTACAGGCGGAGCAATCTAAGTTTCTCGGGACTTGACTCCGAGGCAATTCACTGTAAGCAGCAGGGTTCTCTCCTCAAACGAAGATAGATTCTGATCGTTTTCAATTACATACGAACCCATGTTGACGATAGTTGGTCCAACAATACCCCATTAGAATGTACTACATCCAAAAATTTATTATATATTAGGACCGTGTATAGACCCATGCTCGATTACTACGGAGTGGAAGCGGACCTTTCAGAAGAAGAGAAGATGATCCAAAAGTCAGCGCGGGAGTTCGTCGACGAACAGGTGCGGCCCGATATCGACGAGCACTGGATCGAAGGTACCTTTCCCACAGATCTCATCCAGAAGATGGGCGAGATGGGCTTTTACGCGCCCAATCTCGAAGGCTATGGCTCGCCCAACGTCAGCGAGAAGGCCTACGGCCTGTTAATGCAGGAACTGGAGGCGTGTGACTCAGGCCTGCGCTCGATGGCGAGCGTCCAGGGCGCACTCGTCATGTACCCAATCCACGCCTATGGAAGCGAGGAACAGAAAGAACACTGGCTCCCCAAACTAGGCTCCGGCGAGGCCGTCGGTTGTTTCGGCCTCACTGAGCCTGAACACGGCTCGAACCCCACCGCAATGGAGACTCGTGCCGAGGAAGCCGACGAGGGATACCTGCTGAACGGCTCGAAAACCTGGATCACCAACTCACCTATCGCCGACGTGGCTATCGTCTGGGCCCGTGACCAGACTGACCCTGACACGCCCGTCCGTGGCTTTTTGGTCGAGACCGACCGCGACGGCGTCAGTACGAACAAGATTGACGAAAAGCTTTCCCTGCGAGCCTCGATCACCGGCGAAATCGGCCTCAACGATGTGGTTGTCCCCGAGGAGAACGTTCTTCCCGGCGTCTCCGGCATGAAGGGCCCACTGTCCTGTCTCACCCAAGCCCGCTACGGTATTGCTTGGGGTGTCATCGGAGCCGCTCAGGACGCCTTCGAGACTGCACGCCAGTACGCCACCGATCGCGAGCAGTTCGGCGGGCCGATCGCCCGCTTCCAGCTCCAGCAGGACAAACTCGCCGAAATGGCTACCCAGATCACGCTCGCTCAACTACTCGCTCACCGACTCGCGGACCTCAAAGAACGGGGTGACCTGCGCCCTCAGCACGTCTCGATGGCCAAGCGCAACAACGTTCGGATGGCCCGCGACCAGTCCCGTATTGCCCGCGAGATCCTTGGCGGCAACGGGATTACGGCGGACTATTCGCCGATGCGTCACATGGCCAATCTCGAAACGGTCTACACCTACGAGGGCACTCACGACATTCACACCCTCATCCTCGGCGAGGACCTCACCGGCATCGCTGCCTACGAGTAGCCATGACTGGCGAGGCACGCACTCCTGATGGCGACGACCAGCCCCTCGACGGACTGACGATCCTTGATGCCTCGCGGGTTCTCGTCGGGCCGTTCTGTACGATGCAACTGGGCGACCTGGGCGCGGAAGTCATCAAGATCGAACGACCGGACGGTGGCGACCAGACCCGTGGCTGGCATCCGCCGACCTATGGCGAGGAGAGCGCCTACTATGTCAGTGTCAACCGCAACAAGCGCTCGCTGACGCTAAACCTCGCCAGCGACGAGGGGCGCGAGGTGTTCTGCGACTTGGCATCAGAGGCCGATGTTCTCGTCGAGAATTTCCGGGTCGGGAAGATGGAAGAGTGGGGATTGGACTACTCGACGCTCAGCGAGGTCAACCCTGAATTGATTTACTGTTCGCTGTCGGGCTACGGCGAGTGGGGACCACAGAAGGACCGACCGGCCTACGACATCATGATGCAGGCCGAAGGTGGTCTGATGAGTATCACCGGCGAAGAGAACGGGCCCCCAGTGCGTGTCGGCGTCGCGATTGCTGATATCGGGGCAGGCATGTACGCTACGCAGGCCATTCTCGCGGCACTGCTCTATCGGGAACTTGGCGACGGAAACGGCCAGAAGATCGACGTCAGCCTACTCGACGGACAGGTTGCATGGATGAGTTACATGGCATCGTACTACTTCGCGACGGGCGACCCACCGGGTCGCATGGGGAGCAAACATCCGACGATTGCGCCTTATCAGGCGTTCGAGACCACCGATGGCTACATCGTAGTCGCGACTGCTTCTGAGAACATCTGGCCGAAATTCTGCCACGCACTTGACCGTGAGGACCTAATCGACGATGAGCGCTTCGCAGTCAACGCTGACCGCGTCGCGAACCGCTCGGAGCTCGACCAAATTCTCGATGCAGAGTTCGCACAGTATTCGACTGCCGAAGCTGTCGCACGGATGGAGGACGCTGGCGTTCCGGCTAGTCGCGTCCGCGATATGGAAGACGTATTCGAAAGTCCACAGGTTCAGGCACGGAACATGCACCAGACCGTCGACCATCCCACTATCGGGTCTATGGAAATGGCAGGGAGTCCAATGCATTTCTCACGGACGCCAACTGAGATTGAGCGGCACCCACCACTACTCGGCGAGCACACCAAAGAAATCCTCAACGAATTCGGGTACGACGACGAGATGATCGCAGAACTCGCCGATCGCGACGTCGTATAGAGAAAACAGCGAGCGTTCTCCGAATCACCCAGCCCGTGGTTGGTCACCCGGTCAACGAAAGACGAGGACGTGGCAAACCGTATTAGTCCGCGAGCTCCTCGATGAGCGTCTCGACATCGAAGTCGTTGAGCGGGTTCTGTTCATCCTTGACCGTCTTGATGGCAAA
Source organism: Natrinema sp. HArc-T2 (assembly GCF_041821085.1). Taxonomy (NCBI): domain Archaea; kingdom Methanobacteriati; phylum Methanobacteriota; class Halobacteria; order Halobacteriales; family Natrialbaceae; genus Natrinema; species Natrinema sp. HArc-T2. The sequence goes on from NZ_JBGUAZ010000010.1 coordinate 78,011, forward strand.
CTTTGAGGACGTTCGCTCAATCTCATTAATGGCTTCATAGTCCTCGACCAGCGACTCGACCATCTCACGGCTCGTCACGTGAGCGATTGCGATGAAGTCGGTATCGCCCATGGTGAAGTACACCTGATTGACACCCTCGACCGAGGCGAGTTTATCACCGACAGTTTCGTGATAGCCTTCCTCGAACTCCGCCCAGATTTCCGAAATGAGTGTGATGGAGATGCCGACTTTCTCTAGATCGAGGTCATAGAGGTCGTTAGTGATAACACCGGAGTCGCGGAGCTGATTCAACCGGTAGTGAACCGTCGATTTCGGTATTCCAGTCGCGTCCTCAATCTTTTCCGGGCTCGCCGTTCCCTCTCTGGCGATCGCCGATAAGATCCGAATATCTTTCTCATCCATGGGGAAATCCTGAATACTATCCAATAATAGCGTCACGTATATAGGGATATTGGTTAGGTCACTGGAAGAGCGAGGCCAGAGCGCAGACGAGCAATCTCGAGCTATCTCTGTCGTTACTGACCGAAGCGCATAGTGCAGCTTATCGGTGTTCACCGTGTACTTTGTGAACTATGGAGTATTAGATAAACTACACCTTTCTGTTCAGTATCATTCTAATATTTTGCACTAGATCCAATATTATCTAAATCAGCTAGATTCATTCCGGCAGGGTATATTTGTGTGGTAGAGGAGATGAATTTCATGAGCGAGATCGAAGTGATCAATCCGGCAACCGGTGAGCACATCGAGACATATGAACAAGCCGATGCGAGCGACGTGGAAGCGACACTCACCCGAGCATCGGAAGCCTTCAACGACTGGCGAGATCGACCGCTACGGGAGCGGGAAAACCTACTTTCGCGTGTTGCAGACGTACTCCGGGACGGAAAGGCCGAGTACGCCGAGTTGATAACACAGGAGATGGGCAAACCGATTTCCCAGGCAACCGCAGAAATCGAGAAATGTATCTGGGGGTGTGAGCATTACGCTCAGCACGCGAGCGTTTATCTTGCCGACGAACATCACCCAAGCCCAGCTGGGTCAAGGGTCAAGACGGCGTATGATCCACTTGGTGCCGTCCTTGCGGTCATGCCATGGAACTTCCCATTCTGGCAGGTATTCCGGTTTGCCGCACCATATCTCACCGCAGGGAATGTTGGGATTCTGAAGCATGCTACGAACGTCCCTGGCTGTGCACGGGCGATTGAGGATATCTTCCGTACGGCTGGCTATCCCGATGGTGTGTTTCAGTCCCTGTTAGGACCGGTGGAGTATGTCGACGATATCATCGCCGACGAACGTGTACGTGCTGCAACGCTCACTGGAAGTGGACAAGCAGGACGGGCCGTTGCGTCGACAGCAGGTGAAAACCTAAAAAAGACTGTCCTTGAACTCGGTGGGAGTGACCCGTTTATTGTCCTTGACGATGCTAATATCGAACACGTAGCTGAAAAAGGTGCATGGGCGCGCAATCAGAACGGCGGCCAATCGTGTATCGCTGCAAAGCGGTTCGTCGTCCACGACGCCGTCTATGATGAATTTGTAGACCAGTTGGTCGAGGAAGTCGAAGCGTTGACCATTGGTGATCCTCTGAATGAAGAGACGGATGTCGGCCCGCAAGCTCGAGCCGACTTCTGCACTGATCTTCACGAGCAGGTGACCGCCAGCGTCGATGCTGGAGCAACAGTCCTAACTGGTGGTGAACCGCTCGACCGACCAGGAGCATACTACAAGCCAACCGTCCTGAAAGACGTCCCAGCAGACTGTCCGGCAGATTCCGAGGAGTTGTTCGGTCCTGTCGCGACAGTCTATCATGCTAATGATGAAGCCGAAGCGCTCGAGATCGCCAACGACACGCGGTTTGGACTAGGAGCGAGTATTTGGACCGCTGACCGAGAGCGTGGTGAACGACTGGCCCGCAATATTGATGCGGGATGTGTCTATGTCAACCAACTCGTCAAGTCGGACCCCCGTGTTCCGTTTGGTGGTATCGGTGATTCCGGTTACGGTCGAGAATTGTCTGCTATCGGTATCCAAGAGTTTGTGAATAGAAAAACAATCTGGGTAGAATAGAGCAGATCAACAGACTATTGAGCGCTTTCCAATAATTATCACTCGTTGCTCGCTGTATTCTGTTCCCAGGTGGTACGAGGTGATTGATCTATAACCCTGTGCAATCGAGACGGCAGTGTTCAAATAGGGTTTGAAAGGTGAGGCGCCGCGTTTTTTGTTTGTCTTGTCAGAAAACACTCTCTCCAGCAGAGTATTGGCCAACTCGATTTGGATCTCGTAGAGCGAGAAGCGACACCGCGACTGCTTATGAACCCAAGTATTCGGCTGTCTCTAACAGACTCTCACTTTCGAATACTATCTCTACTCTTGAGGTATTGGTGTCGTACGTGCTCGATCGACCGTACGGAAGTGGAGTTCACAAGACGGATCTACAGTTGGAGAATGGACAATCACCAGATCACACTGCGGCTAATGAAATCGTGATTCAACTGAATGCTGAACAGTATTGGCCGTACGTCGCTGTCAATCCGAAAACAAACGCTTTACTGCACACAAGGCTTGAACCGACCACAACGCAGATTCTCGCTCAACTGTTTCTCACCGAATTCCGCGAGAAACACGATATCAACATGCTGTGTTTCTCGTCGATGGCTCGCACTCGTTACAAAATGCGTGTCATCGGCAACGACTTCGATTTCAGATACGAACAACATGGAAATCGGAATGCTGCCAAACGTGTCTTCAGAAGAATAAAACACGGAACTCTCGGTTCCCAAACTGTTTCAGCAACACGGAAGCCGAAACAGCTGACGAGTGGCTCAAATCGTTCAGCTTTGCATGCAATTAGCTTATTTCAACACGGTGTACTACGCCCTTGATGGCTTCGAGTTAACGTTAGTAGTTTAGATAGACTGTTTTTGTGGTCGTGAAGAAATCAAGCCCAGCGTCGCCTTGCTCCCGATACGTGTTCGTTGAAGAGTTCTTGTAGCCTCCGAATGGAACATGCAACTCGAGTCCAGTTGTCTTCTCGTTAACCTTAGCGACACCTGCCTCGATGTCGTCAATAAACTGGTTTGCTTCTGTGAGATTCTGCGTGACAATACTTGAAGAGAGGCCGAACTGAACATCATTTGCGACTGCAAGCGCCTCCTCAAAATCTGCAACTTCAATTATCGATAGTACCGGTCCAAAGATCTCTTCTTGAGCGATCTGCATGTCGCTGGTCACATCAGAGAAGACAGTTGGCTCGACAAAATGTCCGTTATCATATTGTTTATCAGTAAGCCGGCTACCACCGGTTTCGAGCGTTGCGCCCTCTTTTTTACCAACATCAACAAAATCTAGAGTTGATTTAACTTCGGCTTGCGAGACGTGTGGCCCCATATCAGGGTCCTCGAGTCCAGGTCCAATATCGAGCGATTCAGCATACTCAGTAATCAACTGAGTAAACTCGTTATAGATATCTTCGTGGACAATCGCACGCGAAGTAGCAGTGCAGGACTGTCCCGTAGTTCCGAACGTTCCAGAACTGACTATAGTGACGGCCTCATCAAGGTCAGCGCTTGGCATGACGATTGTTGGGTTTTTCCCGCCCATCTCACATTGAACACGTTTCAGATCGTCTGCCGCAGACTGTGCGACCATTGTTCCAACCGTTGTGCTACCTGTGAATGAAACACCATCAATATTATCGTGCTGATGTAACGCAGATCCAACTTCGCTCCCGGAACCGGTTACGTAGTTAGCGACACCTCCAGGGAGCCCTGCCTTGTCGAGGCACTCGAAAATTGCTTGTGAAACACGGGGTGCCTCTGATGCTGGTTTCAGAACAACTGTGTTCCCGGTTGCAAGCGCAGGCGCAAGCTTCCATGCTGGAATTGCAATTGGATAGTTCCAAGGTGTGATGAGTCCTACTGTTCCAAGAGGTTCACTTTTTGTGTACAGTTCCATGTTTGGCTCACTCGGGGATTTGATCGTCCCCCCGAAATCACGAGCCTTCTCGGCATAGTAGTAGAAGATGTCAACTGCTCGTTGTACCTCTCCAGCGGCCTCACTTCTTGTTTTCCCCTCCTCGCGGGAGAGTGTTTTGGTGAGTTCGTCCATCCGGTCTTCAAGCAGTGATGCGGTCTCGAGTAGAATTTTCCCTCGTTCAGCACCAGGTGTTGCCGCCCATTCTGGTTGTGCTGCCGAGGCTGCATCGATAGCCTGGTTTGCGTCTGCCGCAGTAGACAGTTGAAAATGACCGATGATATCCTCTACGTCTGCAGGGTTATTGACGGAAAACGTATTGTCAGATTCCGATTCAACCCACTCTCCGTTACAGTAATTCCTGTACGTCTGTGACATACAAACAATATTTCGTTATGAACTATCTTAGATGTTTGGAAAGAGTTTGTGACGGAACTGGGAAATCGGAACTGAAGGAGAAAAAAGTCCTCCTACCAAGATTATTCTCCCGGACGTGGAACGAAACCAACGATGTAGTTCCTTCGGGAATTCAAAGAGAAACATCGCGTCGCAGACACGGAATTTCTCGTCGACGGGATGGGCTCTAACCACCCTCGCAAGAACTAAGCTAAGCGGCGATCTCGATAACTCAGAGCGAAATGCGCTGAAAGCTGTTTCAGACTTCACGATGCGTATTGGCCGATTTTATCAGACCTGGACCGGCAGTCAAGTCAGCACTCAGCCCTGATTGACTGCCTACACCGCCTACTACGATCACTCTCGAAGTTATCACGCACTGGGTAACGAATCATATAGTGAACACGCCAAGTCAGCAAACGCGGTTTAACAGAGCTAATAAATATGGCAATCAATAATGGTATTTATGGCCCAAATTAAAAAGTCCTGTCTGTAATATAGTGATGGTTTACAAGTGTATAGATGTAATACGACCTTCGACTATCTTAGGACATAATATTTCGGTGTTAGTAGAGCACTATTTGAGCTACAGGTGATAATGTTCGAAGACGCGAGCCCGATTATACTATAGTAACAACCGAAACGAGTTACACATCGATCGCATAGTCGTCGCGCAATCGGATGTGTAGTGACGTTCAATGGCTACTGTGAACCGCCTCGGGGGCAAACCCTGAGGCACTCGCCTTGCTCATCTGTAGACGACGTATGGTCAATTAACCGTATCGTCCTCGTTCAGTAGTTGTCGACCTGGAGCCCCCGGTGTAGGCCAGTGGGGGACGCCTGCTGGCTCACTGCCTGCAGGTTCGCGGCGCTCCGGGGCAAAGTCTTGAGGGAGATTATCGGTTGTCAAGTGGCGCATCCCCGCCACCAATACTCGCTGTGACGTACAGCTACTGCGATAAGTCGTCAGTTCTCTCCCAAAATCGAAATCCAGCATCGAGGGGTACAATGACGTGACGTCAGTGATTGACGTCAGAAGCGAACGGCGGTAGGTATTTAGTCCCCGTCGAACCCGTGGCTTTCAACCTGTGATGCCCCGCTGGAGAGGCGCGACTGTGAAACCAGACCGATGCCGAGGACGACCCACAGAAGGATGATCCCCCACTCGAAGGGCCACTGAAGCGCAGAGGGGGCTCCCGGTAAGTACATTGCGGTGAACCCGAGTGTCAGTCCGAGACCGAGGACACCAACCGCTTTCCCGCCCGGAATCTTCAGAGGCCGGTTCATTTCGGGTTCGCGGACGCGTAACACGAGGAAGGAGATGACGACCATCACCCACGCGATGACGATACCGAATCCGCCAGCGTTGACGATCCAGATGAGCATTTGCTTTCCGAATAGCGGCGAAAGCGCCGACAGGCCGCCGATGAGTGCAAGTGCCCGCGAGGGAGTGTTTGTTTCGGGATTGACCGTCGCGAGCGTCTCCGGCAGCATACCGGATTCGGCCAGCGCGTAGATGGCGCGGCTTCCACCGAGCAGGAACGAGTTCCAGCTGGTGAGGATCCCGGCGATGCCTGCCAGTGCCATGATCTTCCCGATGGTGGCGCTACTGAACAGAGCCTCCATGGCGGCGGCTGCGGGAAGCGGACTCTCGACGAGCACCGAACCCGCCAGCGCTCGCCCGGACGCCCAGATGACGAGGATGTAAAACAGCGCGGCGACCGACACGGAGGCGACGATCAGCAGACCGAGCGTCCGTTCGGAGACGTCGGCTTCCCCGGCGGCTTGGGGAATAACGTCGAACCCGACGAACATGAACGGCGTCATGATCGCGACGGTGAGCACACCGGCCATCCCGGAGTCGGCAAAGGGCGGCGTCGATGTCGAGTGACCGTTGGCCACCGCACCGATAGCCAGCGTGAGGCCCGCGAGCCCGATAACCAGTGTCAGGATCGTCTGGAACTGTGCTGCTGGCTGGACTCCCTTGTAGTTCAAGTACGTCATGACGATCGCACCGACGCCACCGACGAGGACCCACGTCCCGTAAACGGTCTGGCCGGCGATCGACCAGAGCGGGATCGCGTTGAAGCCCGGCACGACGTACGCGAGCGCTGATGGGAACGCGACGACCTCGAAGACGACGACGCCGACGTACCCGAGGATCAGCGACCAGGTACATATGAACGATCCGATGGGACCCAGCGCACGCATGCTGTAAACGTGTTCGCCACCGACGAACGGCATCGATGACGCGAGTTCACCGTAAATGAGTCCTACGACGGCGACCATGAACGATCCAAGGACGAATGCCAGGATTGATCCCGTAACTCCTCCCTCGTTGATCCAGTACCCTGACTGGATAATCCATCCCCAGCCGACCATCGCACCGAATGCCAATACGAACACGTCGCGCTTCGTAAGAACGCGTGAGAATTTTCCATTTGGCTCTGTGTTAGCCATACTCATCCATTTAGGCACATCTACTTATATCTTACTGAGTTCGAAAATGTGGCCCAATTCTAGGATTCAGTCCAAATAGTCTCGTGTACGAAGCACAGGTAATTCAACAACGGTGTCGAAAACGAGGAAGAATAGAAAACAATGAACAGTAGAAAAAGAGTGAGGGTTTACAGTGCTATATAATACGTCTCGAGGGGAGTCGAACCGATTACCGTACCGAGCTACGACCGAACGCACACGGCACCGGCGGACGCGGAAGCGAAATAGAACAGGGTCGATCTATCGAGACACGAACAACGAGTTTGTTACTCATCAAAGTCGGGATCAGCAGTGAGTGAGACGTTCGACTCGGCCCAGTTAAACCAGCTAGTGAAATCTACTGTGGGGGGATAATAGACATATCGGATTCAATGCAAACTTTTAGTACATAGTAGAACTACGTCCTACCATGGCTGTAGAACAGACGTTCGACGACCTCCACTTCACACAGGAGCCGGAAATCGAGACGTCAATTCCAGGGCCGGAGTCGAAGAAACTCCTCGAGCGGCAGCGACGCATCGACAGCAGTGCAATCGCGTATCCGAAGGTCGTTCCCATCGCAATCGAGGAAGCGAAAGGCGCGACGATCCGCGATGCCGATGGAAACACGTTCCTCGATTTTTTCGCCGGTATCGGCGTCCTGAACGTTGGCCATTCAAACCCGTACGTGATGGAGGCAGTTCAGGAACAGACCGAAAAGGTTGCACACACTATCGACTTCCCGACCGAGGCACGGCTGGACCTCATCGAGGCGCTGAACGACATCGCACCGGGCGCGCTCCCTGACAACAATCGCGTCATCTTTGGCGGTCCGACCGGCAGTGACGCCATCGAGGGGACGATCAAGCTGGCCAAGTACAACACCGGCGGCGACGGTCTCATCGCGTTCCGCGGTGCGTACCATGGTGGCAGCGCTGGCGCACTCAGCCTCACAGCGGGTAAAAAGTACAAGGAGGACTATGCGCCGATGCTCCCGAACGTCCACCACGTGCCGTACCCCTTCGCACACGAGCAAGGGCTAGACCCTCAGGAAGCCAGCGACAGAGCACTGGCTAACGTCCGGGAACTTCTTGAAGACCCCTACAGTGGGTTCGCGAACCCCGCAGGCATCTGGGTTGAGCCGATCCAGGGCGAAGGTGGTATCGTCACCCCGCCGGAGGGCTTCCTGCCCGGGCTGAAAGAGATCGCCGAAAACAACGATATCCCGCTGATCGTTGACGAGATCCAGACCGGCTTCGGCCGCACTGGTGAGTGGTTCGCAAGCGATCACTACGACGTCACGCCGGACGCCATGCCTATGGCAAAGGCGATTGGCGGCATTGGGCTCCCGCTGTCGGGGACGATGTACCACGAGGACCTGGACACCTGGGAGGCTGGCGGCCACGTCGGTACCTACCGCGGCAACGCTCCGGCGATGGTCGGCGGAGTCCGCGCCATCGAGTACATCCGTGACAACGACCTGCTCGCCCACGCCCGCGAGGTCGGCAGCTACATCCGCGATCGGCTTCGTGAGTCCGCCGGCGTGAACGAGCGCCTTGTTGACGTGCGCGGTCGCGGCCTGTTCATCGGCGCTGAGTTCGCCGACAGCGAAGACCAGACCGGCAAGGAACTCGTCAAAGACATACAGGAAGACTGCTACAAGCGTGGTGTCCTCGTGTGGTCTGCTGGCCGACGTGGCAACGTGCTCCGACTGATCCCACCGCTCGTGCTCACACAGGAACAGGCCACCGCAGGAATGGACATCATCTGCGACGCCATCGAACAGCACGCGTCCTCTAGTCACAACTGAACCGATCGCCGCACCGATCGCATGACCGTCGTGCGATCGGGTTGCAGTGACTGTCACTGGCTATGATAGCTGTCACCGCGCTTCGGCTGACAGCAAGATGAGTACGTTTGTTCTACAATATCGATCCAGAGATCGACAACTCTCTGGTACTCATTTCAGAACCGTAAGATACGGCCCCATGTTATCTTAACCATCTGTATTAGTAAAATAACAATTCCGAAAACAGCGTAGAGCTGAATATCTGTGAACGGCCAAAAAAGGACGATACTGTCCGTTATACAGGAAGGGTATGGAATGCCATTGCACTATTCAGAGATATGGCTGACGACCTCAACTGGAAGTGATTGACATTCCAATAGTCATGGATTCACTCTTCACCAATAAGATCTTTGTTTCGAGAATACTGGGAGATGTGACACGTGATCTCCCTTATTACACGCGTGTAGCTGTCACTCTTCTCGATCGGTCCAGAAGTCGAACGACCGCCCAGGTGCGAACACGTCGAGGCCGACGGCTCGAACGTCGCCCGTGTTTTCGACACGGTGGCTCTCCCACGCATCTAGCCAGACTGAGTCATATTTCTCGAGGGCCACTTTGTCATCTTCAGTTGTTACGGTGAGTGTCCCTTCGAGACAGATACAAACCTGTTCGTTTTCGTGATCGTGCATTGGTGAGCTATGCCCCGGTGGTTTCTCGAACCACTCGAACGTGAACGCGTTGCTGCCGGCCATCGCAACGCGCTGCCAACCTTCATCGGGTTCGTATGTTTCCGCGTCGTCAAAGTCAACTGATTTCATAGAGTTCCACCTATTGATCCTCTGTCGATCGTAATAACAATGCTGCTAACGTAGCCAGAACCCGGTGATGACAGGAACGTGCCGATATTCTCAATCTCGATCGAAATGCCGATGCGGGTTCAAGGACTGCTCACCCAGTCGTCAAGCTTCTCAATTGAACTCGTCGATGAGTTCGGGGACGACATCGAAGAGGTCGTCGACGATCGCGTAGTCGGCGATGTCCATGATCGGCGCGTTGGGGTCGGTGTTGATCGCGACGATCGTCTCGGAGCCTTTCATGCCGGCGACGTGCTGAACGGCACCCGAAATACCGATCGCGATGTAGACATCGGGCGTGACGACCTTCCCGGACTGACCGACCTGGCGGTTTTTGGGCAGCCAGCCGTTGTCGACGATCGGACGCGACGAGGACAGCGTCGCATCGAGTGCGTCGGCCAGGTCGCGGATCATCTCGAGGTTCTCCTCTTCTTCGATCCCACGACCGACCGAGACCAGCAACTCGGCCTCGCTGATGTCGACGTCGCCACCGCCGACTTCCTCGAAGCCGGTGACGGTCGAGCCGATCGCGTCCTCATCGATGTCGGCGTCGAAGGCCTCGATCGTGGCGTCGCCGGTGCCCTCGGCAGCGGGCCACTCGGCACCGCGGATCGTGACGACGGCGTCACCCTCGAGTTGGGTGGTCGTCTCGACCTTGCCGCCGTACATCTCGCGAGTAGCAATCAGGGTCTCGCCGTCGGCCTCGAGGTCGACGGTGTCGGTGACGATCGGCAGGTCGAGTTCGTTCGCGACGGCGGGCGCGTAGTCGAGTCCGTTGACGCTGTTGGGTGTCAGGACGTACTGTGGAGCGAGCTCGTCGTAGAGCTGCGTGACTGCCTGCGCGTAGATGTCGTGGTTGAACTCTTCGCCGTGGTCGACGGTGTGGATGGCGTCGACGCCGTCGCGATTGAGTTTGTCGGCGAAGTCGTCGACGGTGCCGCTGATGACCGCCAACTGGAGGTCGCCGCCGGTTTCGTCGGCGAGTTCGCGACCGGCGGTGATGAGCTCGTAGCTAACGTCTCGGAGGTCACCGCGGCGGTGGTCCGCGACTGCGAGGACGTCCGTCATTGTGCCACCCCCTTCTCGCGGAGCAGCTCACCGAGCTCCCCGGCCGTCTCGTCGGCACTGCCCTCCCAGACGGTCGCGTCGCTTTCGCTTTCGGGCTCGTACATCTCCGTCAGCTCGAGTTCGGTTTCGATCGCGCTCTCGTCGACGCCGATGTCGGCGAGGCTCTGGACGTCGAGTTCCTTGCGCTGGGCCTGTCGAATGCCCCGCAGGCTGGCATATCGTGGTTCGTTGATCCCCGTCTGGATCGTCAACACGGCGGGCAGTTCGATGTCGGTCAGCTCCTCGACGCCACCCTCGAGTTCGCGGCGGACCGACGCGACGCCGTCCTCGAGATCGTGCTCGAGGTGGTTGACGACGGCGCCCCACTGGAAGCCGAGCTGTTCGGCGACCGAGACGCCGGTCGCGCCGAAGCTGTCGTCGCCGGCCTGCACGCCCGAGAGCACGAGGTCGGGCTCCTCGGCCTCGATGACGGCGCTCAGGATCTCCGTCTTGGCGTTGACGTCGAGCAGGTCGACGTCCTCGAGAGCGTCGTCCCAGACGCGGACGGCGCGGTCGGCACCCTTCGCGAGCGCCTGACGGATGGTCTGTTCACAGTCTTCCGGACCGATGGTGACTGCGACGACTTCGTCGGCGATCCCGTCTTCCTGGAGTTGGACGGCTTCTTCGATCGCGTAGTCGTCCCATTCGTTCAAGTCGGCACCGAGGTACTGTCCTGCGATTTCGGTTCCCTCGATTTCGAACTCGTCTTCGACAGTCGCCACTTCTTTGACCGTAGCGAGAACTTTCATCGTTTGGTCTTTGATTTTACAAGTGGATATATGTTCCGTATCCGGGTGATAAAACGGCTTTGACAGTAGAACGCTGGTGATATATTCCACATCTTCCTTCATATCAAAACCCGGCTTATGTCGGGAGTACATAAACTCTACCCGTGGAACGAACGTTTGCTTCGCGTAACTGGGTCGCGAGATACGTGTTTATCTGTGAAACGGAACGCGCTTGTTCGATTCGACAGTTGGGGTAACGCGGTCGTTGATCACAACGTCATCACCGTCGATGCCACGGACGATTCCCGTGATCGTTGCTCTCCAAAGTCGAACTTCCAAACTGCTCGCGTTCGTTGGTATAATTCACAGTGGTCTCAAGACCACAGCCAGGGTTGAGAACGCAGCTTTCAGCTCATCACCAATGTTCGGTACGCGGGCCGACTCGTCACGATCAGATTTCACGAATGGAAAGAGACTGAATTTCGACAATGGCAAAAAGAATCTCTACCAGCAGGCTATGCTGAAGGGCAGATAGATCTATCGTACTGACTCTATGTCGATATCTTCCCTAATGTCCGTTGAATCAGTAGAGATTTAACACACTCGTTAATTTCGCTCCCATATTAAATGGATGTTCCAACAATATTGTTTCGGCGGTGACAAAACAGACTGCATTAATACTCAATCATCTAGTTTTCCACACACTATTATCGTTATACTGCTTTCCCAGCTATGTTTTCAACTGTTTTGGTAGATTCATGTCTGATGATTTTTTGTTCCAAGCTAATGGTTTGTTCTGCCAGTATGGCTCTGAAGAATGGCGATAGTAAGGACTACATGATCTGAGACCGCTGAAATACATATCAATGACAAACAAACCCGGGGAACGACAGGGGATCAAGGCCACGGAAACCGCCTTCGATATTATAAAAACAATTCATGAGGCGGGGCACATCCGTCTCGTTGAACTCGCTGACACGGTTGGAATCGCCAATAGTACCGCGTTCAGTCACCTCACAACACTCGAGGAACTCGGCTATGTAGTGAAAGAGCCAGATGGTTACCGACTAGGTCTGAGACTTCTCGACCACGGGATACAAGCGAAGTATCACTACCGAGAACTTCTTGATGCTTCTAAGCCGGTTCTCGAACAGCTCGTCAGCGAAACCGATGAGGCGGTCAATCTGGTTGTCGAAGAGGATAACCATGCGGTCTACATCGGTCGTCTTACCGGAGATCGTGGTGTCCCGACGAACTCTTGGGTAGGGAAGCATAAACAGATCCACACCCTTTCAGCTGGGAAGGCGATTCTAGCGCACATGCCTGAGAACCAGGTCGACGAAATCATTAGTCAGACAGGTCTTGATGGTGTAACAGCAGAGACGATCACGACTCGCGAGGAACTCGAGTCCGAGTTCGAGGAAATTCGAGAGCGTGGGGTCGCATTTAATAATTGTGAGTCTCATGAAAGCATTCGGGCTGTGGGCGCTCCAATCATTCTCAACGAGGAGGTCTATGGAGCAGTGTCGGTCGCTGGCCCAGCTAAACGACTGACTGGAGAGTATTTCAGATCTGAGATACCGGATTTACTACTTGGAGCGGTCAACGAAATCGAGCTCAAATTAGCCTATACTGATAACTGAACCCGACTTCTCGAGCAGAAAGTTCCGTCGAATCGAGATGCACCCGGAACACCCACACAGCTGGTCAAGTGCGCTCATTCCTCGTCGAAACGTCATCGCGATTTTCGGTACTTCCCAACCAGGATGAGAGCTGGAGCTAAAGCGTTGGTCTGATGAGGAAAATGTCTGGTTGAGTGAATGTGTTCAATATCCCTCAGCCAGACGGTGTTCTTTCGGATTCGGACATAAAAGATTTAGCGGAAGACGTCATCTGCCAGCTCCCTTTGCCAGGGATCGAGGGCTCGCCTCTCGATCCCGGCGATATCTGGGCTGTCGTTATTCTTGCAGCAGTCAATCAGACTTCCATCTGGGAGACGTGCAAAGACAACGACAACGCTGTCTGTGACGATACTGCCATGGACTGGCTACATACGCTCAACCGAGACCAGCTTGAGCGCATTGCTAACCGTCTTCTCCAAGAGTTAGCGATGACGATCCTCGACCGGTCAAGGTCGAGGATCGTCTCTATCGACTTCGTCGATAACCCCTATCATGGCACGTACGCTGACGAGAAAAGTGAACTCTGCCGAATGCACGCGAAGGACGGGACAACGACGTGTCACCGGTACTGTACAGCGTATCTCGTCTCGAACGGTAAACCGGTGACATTGGCCATGATGTACGTCCGAAGTGATGAGGAGGAGGCAGACGCGGTCGAGCGTGTCCTCGACCGCGTCGAAGCCTATCCCTTCGAGATAGAGCTTCTCTTGGCTGATCGTGGCTTCTACAACGAACGTATCCTGCGTCGTTCTCAGGAGATTGCTGCGACTGTTGTTCCCGTTCAAAAGAAGGGA